>DCGS01000089.1:705-4858 GCA_002314645.1 Ruminococcaceae bacterium UBA1772 | reverse complement strand
CATTCAGGAATAATTGTAATTGAAAGCAAAGATGTATTTGGAAGCATCTATGGAGATGAAGATGACGAGGAGTGGACAAAGGTTGAAAACGAAATGGTTGCACATACCTTTTACAATCCTATTAAACAAAACAATGGTCATATCAAAGCTTTAAAAAATGAACTTAAAATCCCTGATTTCATCCCTATCTACTCTATTATTTTGTTTAGTGACAGAAGTAAATTTGTTGATGTGCAATCTAGGACAACTACTGTCATTCACCTTAATCAAATGTATTCAGTATTTGGAGATATAGATAGCAACACACCTAATTCAATTCCACAAGGATTAATAGAAGAATTATATAGAACCATGCGTCCTTTAACCAATCCACCTGAATATGTTAAAGAAGAACATGTTAGACGAATTCAAGAAAAATATGGTGAACATTAAACAAAAAGCCCCGAGAGTCAGCTCGGGGCTTTATTTTGTAAAGAAAAGAAATTGAAATATGAACACTGTACAAAAACAATTTGAAAGGCCAAGAGCTGACTCTCTTGTATTTGTATTTTAGTATATATTTTTAGTTTATGAGTCCAATTAGAGGGACTGATAGAAATTGTTTAAGATTTCTTGTTGAAATGGGTCCATGAAGACTTTAATTTGATGTTTTAATTCTTCTGGTATGCCATAGAAGTGTTCTGCAATTGAGCCTGTAATGGCAGCAATTGTGTCACTGTCCCCTCCTATGGAAATTGCGTTACGAATGGCGTCCTCGAAGCTTGTAGACTCAAGGAAGGCTTGAATGGCTTGTGGAACTGAACCTTGGCATGAAACGTCAAATTCATAGGTTGGTCTTATTTCATCTAAGGTTTTGTCGAGCTTATAGTAGTTGGTTTCTATGTGCTCTTTTATTTCTTCCTTTGAGTGTCCTGTTTTAGCAAGGAAGATGGCTGCAGTTGTTGCTCTAGCACCTTTAATGCCTTCAGGATGGTTGTGGGTAACCCCTGTTACCTTGTTTGAAAGTTCAAGAGCTTCTTCAAGGGTTTCAGCAATGTCAGCGCATGGTGAAACACGCATAGCTGAACCGTTGCCCCAGCTGTTGTATGGCTGAGGGTTTGGTGTTGCAAGCCAACCTCTAAAGCTTCCGCCATAGCCAGCACGAGGGTATCTGTTACCAAGTTCCTGCATGCATTTAACTGTGTTTTCTTCAAGGTTTCCTTCTTGCATTAGGGCCTTAGCAATGGCAAGTGACATTATGCTGTCATCTGTTAGTCTGTTTTTTGTTGTAAGAAATGGGAAGTCTTTTGATTTTAAGTTGTTGAATTCGTATACAGATCCTACTGTATCTCCAATTATTGCTCCAAGCATATTCATTCTCCTTTTCCAAAAATAATGTGATTGTTTGGATTTCGTCCTTACAATCACATTATATTAATTTTGGATATTCAATTGGTCCCTCAGTGGGAGACATTTAACAACCTAAGCAAACTTGGTCGTATTTATAGAGAATTTCGTTTATTTCAAGTACATCATATATCTTCTCATTTATACAGAATTCTATTATTAAGTCAAAGGTGTTGCTATGGGAAAGAGAAAAGCCTACGGTTTTAAGTAACTGCTCTGTTTCTTCTAAATTGAGTTCAAGAGCAATTGCAAATGCAATTGCAGTTTGCTTAGAAGGTTTGTAGTTTTTATCTGTATTTATTTTAGAGAATGTCTTACGACTAATATTGGCTTTTTTGTAGCACTCAACGTCTGTCATCCCCTTTTTATCTATGAGCTTCAGAAGAGTTACTGCAAATGAGTCATCATGATTTTTGAGCCAGTCCACAAGGCTTGTGGATGTTGGCTCTTCTTTTATTTCGCTTATATCAGGAGCTTCTAAGTAGCTACTAAGGCCAACGCTTTCTGCAAGTTCATATGACTGGCGGTCTATGACACAAATGTAAATATCCATGTCACAGTCATTTATGTACAAGAAGTCTGATATTGCAAGTGTTGCAAGTCTCATTACCTTATCCTTTGGAAAGCCAAAGGTTCCAGATGAAATGAGCGGAAAAGCAACAGATTTTGCACCAAGTTTTAAAGAGACAATTAAGGCATTAATATAGCAAGAACGAAGTAACATTTCCTCGTTGTTTATTCCGCCCTCCCATACTGGACCAACAGTATGAATGACATACTTGCATTGAAGGTCAAATCCCGGAGTTATTTGAACGTCTCCTGTAGAAAGTAGCGGAAATCCAGAACAAACCTCTGTCATTTCTGGTCCAGCAGCTTTATGAATTTGATAGTCCACACCACCAGAACCAGAATACATGCAGTCTGTAGGGTTAACAATTATATCTACATCCATACTTGTAATATCATGTTTAACAATTTGTACTGGCATTTTATTCCTCCATACACTCAAAGAACCAGGCATTAGGAAGATTAGAAAGTCGTCTGAGTTCTTTAGAAATTTGTTCGTATTGCCCAAGGGATGAAGATGTGTATATTTGCTTAATCTTCTTATTACTATTATACAATGAAATCGTTTCAATTCCACCATCCATTGCTAAAACTTGTTCAAAATTATTTTCAAGATATATAACTGCTTTTTCCAATACTTTTGAATCTACTGCTGTTTTTATTGTTTCATTGCGCTCATTATGAAATTTTCTTATTAAAGTAATTTCTTTTTCTGTTATTGTAATTCTTTGTTTTACTTCAGTACTTGCTTCTAATGTTGGTGCATCAATGTCTATTACTACTTTTGTAATCATCATGTTCATTCCTCCTATATTGTGTCTTAAGTATATTGTTTTTTTATTTATGTATGGTCGCTTGGAATGCGACAAAAAAAGAGGTGCAAAAGCACCTCTAAAGAACTATGAAAAAATCACAATAAAGCCTTGATTTTATTCAATTCATTTTGATTTAAAGTATTTCCATTATTTAAAATCTTTAAATTATTCCAATCAGATTTTTGAACTCTAGTTAAAGAATCTAATTTAACAAACGAAGGTTTAAAAAAAGGCGGATTATAGCATGATAATTGAACATTGGTTTTAAATGCAAGCTTTCTTTCCTTTCCTTTTATTGAAGAAACATTTAACACTTCTATGAAGTTATCATTAACAGAAACAATTAAATATGGTCGATCATACTCAGGAATACTGCCATCAACAAAAGGAATTCGGCCTAAAACGCCTTGCCCCTCCTTGAATGTATTCAATAGATCACCAACCTTCCATCATCCAGATAAACACTATATGTGTCGTCATCTGCACTTGATGTGAAGGTCTCCAACTGATCAATCATTTCGTCTGTCAGTTTAAAACCATCGTAACAAAAAGTTATTCCGTTAATAATTTCATAAGCCTCAACATTATTAGAAGACACTTGGTATGAATTCAGTATTTCTTTCATTTTTTCTATATCTTCTTTTTGTGAGAGCATATCAACTACTGATAAACTTTTGTCATGGAAACCCGTTTCATCAGTTCCTTTTTCAAAAGCTTCTTTCCAAAAATTAAAAGTATGATTAATTTCAGAAAGTTCTTTTGCTGTTGCAGAACCAAAAACAGCCATTACGTCGTTCAAAACCGAATACTCATTCTCTGTAAAATCTGGTTGATAATTTAAGCTATCAGTATAAAAACCATTGTAATCATTTTTATATCTCAAGCGAACCTTTTCAACTACGCATCCATTTTTAAATGCTAAAACTTCATCAGAAAATAGCAATTCGCCAAATTCAGCCACATAAGCTAAATTTGCTAACACTAACAGCTTTTGCAATTTCATGTTTCCATCATATGTGTTTGGTAAAGAATCAGCGCCATTTTTCAAAAAATATTTAGCAAAATCATATACATCTCTCATTGAATGACACCCTCCTAATAAAATATTTGTATCTTGAAAGATACCCCAAAAACAAACACATAATTACGGTGGTTTTTCCACAATACTGAACTATTGCACCATAATATTATATTACCTAAGTACTGTAGTGTCAAATCGGTTTCCATTTTTTACCATTTTATCACTTTTATTTTAAATATGCAACTACACTATACTGACAAAACTTTCTAGATAGAATAAAAAAAGACGCCTCAATGAGACGTCTTTAGTGGTGGACCATCAGGGACTCGAACCCCGGACCCACCGGTTATGAGCCGGTTGCTCT
>DCGS01000089.1:288-699 GCA_002314645.1 Ruminococcaceae bacterium UBA1772 | reverse complement strand
CTCTAACCAACTGAGCTAATGGTCCTTTTTCTTGGTGGGTGACCACTTGCATATTATATATATCTCTTACATAAAAGTCAAGAGAAATTAGTCGATAAAGAGCTGGTCCCAGTAAAGGTGACCGTTGAGTGAATAGCAACCAAATCCTACATACTTGTAGTCTGGGTTGAGCATGTTGTCACGGTGACCCTTTGAGTTGTACCAAGCAACAGTAATGTCATTTTCAGTCTCCTGTCCATGAGCAATGTTCTCTGCTGCCTTCTTCCATCCGCTGATTGAAGAATCCTTAATGTTGTCAAGGATTGTGTACCACTGCTGTCCGTTTGGACGAAGGTGGTCAGAACGGTATCTTCTTGAAAGTTCTTCAGCACGCTGTGAAGAAAGTCTGTTAAGATCTGACTTCATTACTAC
>DCGS01000089.1:0-156 GCA_002314645.1 Ruminococcaceae bacterium UBA1772 | reverse complement strand
AGCCTTTGTAGTTGCCTTTGTTGTAGCCTTAGTAGTAGCTTTTGTTGTTGCTCTTGTTGTTGCCTTTGTAGCAGCCTTTGTTGTTTCAGGCATAACAGATGCAACCTTGTAGTAGTATGTAGTGTTAGGAGCAACAGATGTATCCTTGTAGGATGT
>DCGS01000073.1:11996-13417 GCA_002314645.1 Ruminococcaceae bacterium UBA1772 | reverse complement strand
AACATGCAGTTCGGTGGAGATGACCAGTGGTCAAATATGCTTGGTGGTACTGAGCTCATTAGAAAGAAGCTTGGTAAGGACGCATATGCAATGACAATTACTCTTCTTATGAACTCAGAAGGTAAGAAGATGGGTAAGACAGCTTCAGGCGCTGTATGGCTTTCACCTGAAAAGACAACTCCATACGACTTCTATCAGTATTGGAGAAATGTTGACGATGCTGACGTACTTAAGTGCATTAGAATGCTTACATTCCTTCCACTTGAAGAAATTGATGCAATGGACAAGTGGGAAGGCAGTGAACTCAATAAGGCAAAGGAAATCCTTGCTTTTGAACTCACAAAGCTTGTACACGGTGAAGAAGAGGCTAAAAAGGCAGAAGAGACAGCAAAGGCATTGTTCTCAGGTGCTGGAAACCTTGAAAATATGCCAGAAACAGTTCTTTCTGCAGATGACTTAACTGACGGCCAAATTGGACTTCTTTCAGTTATGGTTAAGGCTGGTCTTGTTGGTTCAAATGGCGATGCACGCCGTCTTGTACAGCAGGGTGGTATTTCTGTTGATGATGTTAAGGTTACAGATCCTAAAACAGCATACACAACAGATGCTCTTAAAAATGGAATTGTTATTAAAAAGGGTAAGAAGGTATTCCATAAGGTAAAGATGTAAAATAGTGTTGACATTGATATTTTGAAATGTTATATTAATGTTAATGATAATCATTATCATTAAAGAACGGAGGAAATATCAATGCCAAGTGTTAGAAATAGTAAACAGCGCAATCTTATTTTCTCAGAACTTTCAAGCAGATATGATCATCCAACAGCAGATGAACTATACATCACTTTAAAAAAGAAGTCTCCATCACTAAGCCTTGCTACTGTTTATAGAAACTTAAAACAGCTTTGTGAAGACGGAAAAGTTCAATGTATATCATTTGATAATGTTGACAGATTTGATGCTACAACGAATAATCATTATCATCTTGCTTGTATGGAATGTAACAGACTTTATGATGTTGACATTCCGCTAATACCTGAAATAGATATAGCTCAAAAGTCTATATCTGAAGGGAAGGCTACTTCTTATTCTTTAATTTTTTCAGGTTTATGTAATAATTGTAAAAAACATAATTAAAAACTTTTGGAGGTATTTATTATGAAAAAATTTGTATGTACAGTATGTGGCTACATTTACGAAGGAGCAGAGGCTCCTGCTGAGTGTCCAGTTTGCCATGTTGGCGCTGACAAGTTTAAGGAAGTTGTTGGTGAGCTTAAGCTCGCTGCAGAGCATGAATATGGTGTTTATGCTCAGACAGTAAAGAACAACCCTGAAATTTCTGAAGAAGATAAGAAGTACATTTTTGAGCAGCTTATGGCTAACTTCAAGGGCGAGTGCTCAGAAGTTGGTATGTATCTCTG
>DCGS01000073.1:0-11912 GCA_002314645.1 Ruminococcaceae bacterium UBA1772 | reverse complement strand
TGCTAAGTTTGCAGAACTCCTTGGTGAAGACCTTGAGCCAAACATGAAGGCTACAACAAAAGACAACCTCAAGTGGAGAGTTGACTGTGAGTTTGGTGCTACACAGGGTAAGATGGATCTTGCAATTTGTGCTAAGAAGAATAACCTTGATGCAATTCATGACACAGTACATGAAATGGCACGCGACGAAGCTCGTCACGGCAAAGCCCTCAAGGGTTTGCTTGAAAGATATTTCGGCTAATTAATAAAATATAAAATCCCTAGCAAGGTTAATTGCTAGGGATTTTTTTATTGCTTATTATGTTTTCAACAGGTATTTGAGCAATTATTATTGCTACAAAAATTAGTAGACATCCAATAAGCTCTTTTAAAGATAATGCTTGATTTAGGATAATCCATCCAGCAAGAACAGAGAATACCGATTCCATACTCAAAATTAAAGAAGCTACAGTTGGATTAACTCCTTCTTGTCCAATTGTTTGGAAAGTAAAACCAAGGCCACTTGAAATTACAGCGGCGTAAAGTAGGGGTATCATTACTTCTTTGCTTGATAGATTGGAGATTAAAGTCTGAGGGTTCCATTCAAAACAAATCATAAGTATGGAAGATAAAATTGCTGCAACCCAAAACTGTATGATTGCAAGTCTTACGCCATCAACTTTTAAAATATAATGGTCTATAACCAAAATTTGAACTGAAAACATTACAGCACATAGGATTAAAAGAAAATTAGATTTTTCAATTCTAAATTCTCCGTTAATACATAAGAGGTATAGGCCTATAATTGTAAGTCCGACACCAACCCATACGTTAATGCCACTTTTTCGTTTTAGGAATAACCCAAGAATAGGAACAACAATTACATAGCATGAAGTTAAAAATCCTGCTTTACCAACTGAATTCCCTAAAAATACACCTATTTGTTGTAGGTTAGTGGCAGCAAATAATGCAATACCAGAAAGTACTCCAGATTTTATTAGAAGCTTCTTTTCTTCTTTGTCTTTTGGTCTTTGAGATATTCCAATTTTATCAAATAAAAATATGGTTGGACTCATTACAAGTGCTGCAATAAAACATCTTATGTAGTTGAAAGTATATGGACCCATTGCATTGCCGCCTTCACTTTGAGCAACAAATGCAGCACCCCATATTAATGCTACAAATACAAGTAGTAAAGAATGTTTCGTCGACTTATTCATATAAATTTCCTTTAAAAAAATTAGCATGTTCTTTGACAAACATACTAATTATAGTAATTACATTTATTTAAATCAATAGGTTATTTCATTTTACTGTATGAATACAGAGAATACCCTATAACTTTATCGTTTTTCTCTTTCAGCTTTAAAACATCATTTATCTGTTCCAAAATAACAGATTTGTTTTCAATAAATTCCATTTTTCCAGAACCAGCAAACTTGTCTTCCAATCCAAGCTTGTATGGCGCAAGGCCTACAATCATCTTTACGTTTTTAGCACTTACAAGACTGTTCCACTTGTTTAAGACTTCTGTAAAAGGTTTTGTTTCATTCATATATCCAAAGTAAATTTGAGGAATAATCCAGTCAATATATCCGTCTTCTTTACACCACGTGTTAACATCTGCAAAGTACGTACTTACGTCCTTTTCTATATCAGCATTAGGACTTACAGATATAATTGTTTCAGGGTTGATGACTTTGATTTTTGCATATATATCTTTAAGCAGAGAAGACACGTTTTCACGTCTCCATTCGTTTTGACTTAAAGAACCTTTATATTTGTCATATTCTTTCATATCCAGCCCTTTTGTCATGTCTTCTGGATAAAAATAGTCGTCAAAATGTATGCCTTTAATCTTATAATTTTTGACAAGATTTACTACTTCATTTGTAATCATTTCTTTTACTTCCTTTGAGCCTGGATTGTAGAAGGCGTATGACTTTGTCTTTATAATTTTGTCTGATAACGGGTATTCATTTTTATCAAAAGAATTTGTGTTTGAAACTCTATATGGATTTATCCAGGCGTGAATATCTAGGGAATATTTTTCTCCAATATTACATATGATTTTTAACTGATCATAATTTATTTTGCCAAAGGGTTTTATATGTACAAAAACAGTGTTGATTTTACTTTCACATAGATTACTGAACATATTATTTATTTCATTCTCAAAGTCATTCTTTGGAAGCTCGAAATATGTAATCCAAACAGCTCGTATTTCCGTTTCCTTGTTTTCTTCTTGTGGCTCTGGTTTGTCATTTGAAGTTAGATTAAACAAGAAAAACAGAGATATAAGAAATAACAATGCAATAAATAATGAAATTGTTTTGTTCATAAGCACATTTCCAATCGTTAAAATTATTGACATTATGATGTTTTATATATAAAATATTTCTATCATTTTCATTTACTACAAGGGAGATAATAATATGAAAATTACAGCAGACGGAATGAAGCAGTTCGGTAACTCTGAGCTCTTGTGTTGCCCACAGTGCAAGAATATGGTAAATATGCAGGTTTTGAAGTCTTCTTCAGGCTTTGGCGTTTTTAACGTTTCTCTCGTAGATTACCAGGTTGAACTCTTCACAATTTGTCCAGCATGCGGTTCAATATTTGCCGTAGATAAGTCTCGCTCAAAAGAGGCTGGTCATTCAAAATCAAATAAGGTAAACACTATTTCAGAAGCTCATTTAACATTCGTTAAGAGAATTAACTTAAATGGCTGATTCATATTTATCTTTCATTGCAATTTACATAGCCGCCATAAGTCTTATGGCGGTTATTTTAACAATAGTGGATAAGAAAAAAGCAAGAGAACACAAGTGGAGAATTCCTGAAAGAACCCTAATGCTCATTGGCTTCTTTGGTGGAGCTCTTGCTGAATACATAACAATGAAGCTCATTCATCATAAGACTTTACACAAAAAGTTTATGATTGGACTTCCACTATTTTTTATAATTCATATTATTCTTATTTCTTGGTTTTTATTCGCTTAAGGAGAAATACAAATGGCACTTGATAATCAAAGCACTACTTTTATAAGAAAGCTTCCAATTCCTCAGGATATTAAAAATCAGTTTCCTCTTTCACCAGAGGTTGTTGATATTAGAAATAAAAGAATAGAGGAAATGAAGGCAATATTTAGAGGAGAAGACCAAAGACTTCTTCTTGTTATTGGTCCATGTTCAGCAGATAATGAAGAATCTGTTATGGACTACATTCACAGACTTACAAAAGTAAGTGAACAAGTTGAAGATAAAATTATGATTGTACCTCGTGTGTATACAAATAAGCCTCGTACTACAGGTGCTGGCTACAAGGGTATGCTTCATCAGCCAAACCCAGAGGACAAGCCAGACATGCTTGAAGGTATTATTGCAATTAGAAGTCTTCATACAAGAGCAATTGCAGAGTCTGGTCTTATCTGTGCAGATGAAATGCTTTACCCAGAAAACTACAGATATCTTTCAGACGTACTTGGCTATGTTGCCATTGGCGCAAGATCAGTTGAAAATCAACAGCACAGACTTCTTTCAAGTGGTATAGATGTGCCTGTAGGTATGAAGAATCCAACAGGCGGTGACTTCTCAGTAATGATGAACTCAATCATTGCTGCACAAAGCCAGCACACATTCCTCTATAGAGGCTGGGAGGTAGAGAGTAAGGGTAATCCTTATGCTCATGCAATCCTCCGTGGATATGTAAATTCTCATGGTCAAAGCAGACCAAATTACCACTATGAAGACCTTATGTATCTTCTTGAAAACTATGAAGGAAAGGGCCTTGCTAATCCTTCAGTTGTTATTGACTGTAACCATGCAAATTCAGGCAAAAAGTACATTGAACAGATTAGAATTGCTAAGGAAGTACTTCATAATTGCAAGTATTCAAACGACATTAAGAACTTAGTTAAGGGTCTTATGATTGAAAGCTATATTGAAGATGGCTGTCAGAAAATTGGCGAGGGTGTATATGGTAAATCAATTACCGATCCATGCCTTGGCTTTGAAAAAACTGAAAAGCTTATTTTCGACCTTGCTGAACTCGTATAATTTAAGCTGCACTACCAATTGGTGGTGCAGCTTTTGTTTTTTATTTATCAATATAAAAAGTTGAGAATAATTTAAATGTAATGTATAATTATTATATCTATTTTTTTAAGAGGTTCGTATTATGAGAGAATATCCTAATTACTCAGTTTCAGAACTTGAATATTTAAGACTGCTTGCTGAAAGGTATCCTACTAAACAATCAGCTGCTACTGAAATTATTAACCTTAAGGCAATTCTTAATCTTCCAAAGAGTACAGAACACTTTATGTCTGATATTCACGGTGAATATGAGGCTTTTACTCATATTATGAGAAGTGCATCTGGTGCCATAAAAGAGAAGATAGATTTCCTTTTCTCAAAGCAGCTAAACGAAGAGGAAAGAGCAATTCTTGCAACTCTTGTTTATTATCCTCGTGAAAAAACTAAGGATATAACTGAGGGCATGACTGAAGAAGAACTTAATCGTTGGTATAGAAGAGCTCTTAACTATCTTATTGAGCTTTGTCACTTGGTAGCATCTAAATATACACGTTCTAAGGTAAGAAAGGCATTACCTGAAGAATATGCATATGTAATTGACGAACTCTTAAATACAGACTTCACTCTTCATAATAAAAAGGACTACTACAAAAACATTATTACAACAATAATTGACATAGGCAAAGCTCCAGACTTCATTGAAGCAGTTTGCGACGTAATTAAAAGACTCATTGTAGATAGACTCCACATTGTTGGAGATATTTACGATCGTGGTCCACGTGCAGACATTGTAATGGAATCATTAATGAATCACCATTCAGTAGATATTCAGTGGGGTAACCACGACATTGTTTGGATGGGTGCAGCAGCAGGTAGCCGTGTTTGTATTGCTACAGTATTATCCAATTCAATCAGATATAACAACCTCTATGTAGTTGAAACAGGATACGGCATTAGTCTTCGTTCACTTGCAGTTTTCGCTAATGAAAAGTATGCAAATACAAACTTAGATTGCTTTAAAGTAATTGCAGATGAATCTGGTAGAAAGCCAAAGGTTAAAGACCTTGAACTTGCTGCAAGAATGAATAAAGCTATAACAATCATGCTCTTCAAGCTTGAAGGTATTTCTATTAAGAGAAATCCAGACTTCCATATGGAAGACAGACTTCTTCTTGAAAAGATTGACTACAAGAATGGAACAGTTGAAATAGGCGGAAAAACATACGAACTCAGAGATACAGACTTCCCAACTATTGACCCTGAAAATCCATATGAGTTAACACCTGAAGAATTTGAAGTAATGGCAAGCCTTGCAGATGCCTTCAAAAAGAGTGAAAAACTTCAAAATCAAGTTAAGTTCTTGTTTGACAAGGGCTCAATTTACAAGTGCTATAACGGAAACCTTCTCATTCATGGCGCAGTACCAATGGATGAAGAGGGTGGCTTTAGAGAGTTCACATACAACAACGTAACATATTCAGGAAGACGTCTTCTTGACTTATGTGAAGAAAAAGCTCGCGATGGATACTTTGCTCAAGATGGAACATATGTAAAACAGTCAGGAAAAGACTTTATGTGGTTCCTCTGGTGTGGAAACAATTCACCACTTTATGCACGTAGTAGAATGACCACATTTGAACGTCGTTTAATTGAAGATAAATCTACATGGGTTGAAACTAAAGACCCTTATTATGTAGTTACCCAGTCCGCAGCAGGATGCGAACTCATACTTCAGGAGTTTGGACTTGGCGGCAAGAATTCTCATATTATTAACGGTCATGTACCTGTAAAAGCATCAGATGGTGAAAGCCCAGTAAAGGGTGAGGGTAAACTCATTGTTATTGATGGTGGTTTCTGTAAAGCATATCAAGGAACAACTGGTATTGCTGGTTATACCCTTATCTACAACTCATACATTATGAGACTTTCATCTCACGAGCCTTTCCTTGGCCGCGAAAATGCAATTAAAGACAACACAGATATCCACTCTGCATCAGTTGTATTTGAACGCTTAGACAAGCGAATTAAAATCAGTGAAACAGATAACGGTAAGAAGCTTCAGAAGAACATAGATAAACTCACAAAGCTTCTTGAAGCGTATAATCTTGGTATCATTTCTGAAAATGAGGCTAAGAAAAATAACTAAACAACGGTGAAATATTTTGGAAAATACTTTAGACAATTCATCAAAGAAGGGAATGCGCCTTAAAGCACTTAAGGCGGCCTTCCCGTATACAATACCAATATTTGCAAGCTTTTGGTTTTTAGGATTTACATATGGCGTTTATATGAACGTATCTGGCTTCAGCTTTGTTTATCCGCTTCTAATGAGTATTGTTATTTTTGGTGGCTCTCTTGAATTCGTTGCTGTGTCAATGCTCATGGCACCTTTTGCGCCAATTCAAACGTTCATTATGGCGTTCATGATTCAAGCAAGACACCTGTTTTACGGAATTTCAATGCTTGATAAATACAAGAATGTTGGCCTTAAACGTCTTTATCTTATCTACGGCATGTGCGATGAATCCTTCTCCATAAACTACAGCGTAGAAGTACCAAAAGGCGTAGACAAAGGCTGGTTTATGTTCTTTGTTACATTACTAAATCAGTTTTATTGGGTTTCAGGTTCAACCTTAGGTGGCCTTTTAGGTTCACTCATTACCTTTGACACAACGGGACTTGAGTTTGTAATGACTGCAATGTTTGTAGTTATATTTCTTGAACAATGGCTTAAAGAGGGAAAGCATTACACAGCCCTTATTGGAATTGGATCAGCCATTATATGCAGATTAATATTTGGAGCTTCATCTTTTATGGTTCCAACAATGGTTTGTATATTCCTACTTCTTTACTTCTTTAGAAAGCCTATAGAGAAAGCGGGTGGGCTTATATGACAACTATGACACTCGCTCAGCAAATAATTACAATTGCACTTTGTTCGCTTGCAACAATTCTTTCAAGATTCATTCCATTCTTGCTTTTTAAGGAGAATGAGGAACGTCCAGCATTTGTTCAGTATCTTGGAAAAGCTCTTCCATCAGCCATTTTTGGAATGCTTATCATTTATTGCTTTAAGGACGTTTCATTTATAGAAGCACCACATGCAATTCCTGAACTTATCAGTGTTGTTTTCACAATAATACTTCATATGTCTTTTAGGAAAATGCTTTTATCTATTGCAGGCGGAACCGCTTGTTATATGCTTCTTTTACACTTTATTTTTTAAAGGAACTTTAACTATGATTAGGCCTATTATGAAGGACATTATGTTCTTAAAACAAAAGTCAACACAGGCAACTAAAGATGACCTTCCAGTTGCAAGAGACCTTCTTGACACACTCTATGAACACAGAAACGAGTGTGTTGGTATGGCCGCTAATATGATTGGCGTATCAAAAAGAATAATAGTTGTAAACATTGGTCTAATTAACATTCCAATGATAAATCCAACTATTATTTCTAAGTCAGAACCATACGAAACAGAAGAGGGCTGTCTTTCATTAATGGGGAAGAGAAAAACTACTAGGTATAATAAAATCAGAGTATGTTACTATGATTTAAATATGAAGAAACATCTGAGTAATTATGAAGGCTTTACTGCCCAAATTATTCAGCATGAAATGGACCATTTGGAGGGGATAATTATATGATTTTCTATTTTTCAGGTACAGGTAACTCAAAGTATGTAGCAACAAGAATTGCTGATGAAACAAACGACAAAATTATTGATATGGCACAGGTTCTTAAAAGTGGAAGCTTTGACTTTAAAGTAGAAACAGGAGAGAAGGTTGGATTTGTATTTCCTGTATACAGCTATGGAGTTCCAACAGTTGTCTCAGACTTCGTTAAAAAGTTAGACCTTGACTTTGATGCTAATGTGGAACCATATTCATTCCTCATCATTACTTGTGGTGGTAGTATTGCAAACGCAAGTGGTTTGTTTATTAAAATGCTTCAGGAATCAAATTCACTTGTTCCAAATGCAGTATATTCACACTTAATGCCTGACAACTATATTCCTATGTACAATGTTCCAACAGCAGAACAGTCAAAGGATAGACTAGAAAAAGGAAATCAAATTCTTGAAAACGAAATTATCCCTACAATCAAAGAAGGAAAAAGACATACTCTTAAGCCTTCAACTCTTGATGTCATTCAGACAGCAGTAATGTATCCAGCATATACAATGCTTCGCGGAACAAAGAGCTTTTATGCAACAGATGCATGTACTTCATGTGGTCTTTGTGAACAGATTTGTCCAACTGATTCAATTGAAATACAAAATGGAAAACCAGTTTGGGTTAAGAAGCAGTGTACTAAGTGCCTTGCTTGCATACATCGCTGTCCTGCACGTGCCATCCAGCATGGTAAGGGAACAGAGAAAAGAAATAGATACGTACATCCTGAATGTAAATAATGAGGTGAAAAAATGAGTAAGATTTGCTTACTTCTTCGTAAAGAAGACAATACCTGGAATGACTACAAGGCAGCTTTTGAAAAGGAAAGCGGAGAGAAAATCAGCGTTGTTTTAGAGAAGGATATCAATTCTTCAGATGAAATCGTTAATGCTGAAATTCTTATTACTACATTCCTTCCAACATCTCTTCTTGAAAAGATGAATTCACTCAAGGCTGTTTTTGTCTATGAGACTAATATTGATGCACTTCCTATGAAGCTTTTGAAAGAGAAGGGAGTAGCAGTATTCCCAAGCCATGCAAACTCAGACATTGTTGCTGAGCATGCAGTAGCTCTTGCTTTGGCCCTTGTTCACAATATCATTCCTCTTGATAACGACTTTAGAAATGGTGTTTGGAACCTTGCACACAAGTGGCAGAGTATTGAGACTATGACTGTTGGTATTTTAGGCTTTGGTCACGTTGGTAAGGAAATTTACAGAATTATGTGCGGAATGGCTGACAACATTTGTCTTGTTGACAGAGGTAATTCATATCCTATGGGTGCCATTCAGGCAAAGACAACAGATGAACTCATTGAAATGTCTGATCTTTTGTTCCTTGCACTTCCTTCAAACTCAGAAACTCGCGGTCTTTTTGATGGCGAACTTATTGCAAAGCTTGAGGGCAAATATGTTGTTAATGTTGGCCATGCAGATGTTTTCAACGAAAGAAAGCTCTTTGAAATGCTTGAACTTGGAATAATTAAGGGCTATGCATCTGACGTATGGGAGAATAAGCTTCCAAATGATAGGGATGAGGGTGTTCTTCCTTCAGCATATCCTTTCTGGCAGCTTTCAAATGTTGTTCTTTCACCTTACTGTGCAACACATGAGTTTACTGGCCATGAAGCTTATGTTGACGACACTGCTGTTGCAGTATTAGATTACTTAAAAGGCGAATAATTAGGTGGGTAAAATGCAAGAACTTAAAATAAAAGGCATTTATCGTCACTTTAAGGGCGATTATTACCTTGTTGAAGATATTGCACTCAATTCTGAAGATAATACTGAATATGTGGTCTATAGAAAACTTTACGATGATTGTAGTCTTTGGATAAGACCAAAAGACATGTTTTTAAGTGAAGTTGACCATGAAAAATATCCAGAAGTAAAGCAAAAATACAGATTTGAACTTCAAGATATTCAGAGTGTGGTTAGTCATGAATAAAGCTACGTTTTATGCTATTTTAGCTGCAGCTTTATATGCAATAAACATACCGGTTTCTAAGACGCTTTTGACCAATGTAGGACCTGCAACACTTGCTTCAGCACTTTACCTTGGCGCAGGATTTGGAATGCTTTTTGTTTACTTGGCTCTTGGCAAAAATCACTATAACAAAGAAAAGCATTTAAACAAAAATGACACGTTTTACACTTTTCTAATGGTTGTCCTGGATATTGCAGCTCCAATATTTTTAATGATTGGTTTATCCAAAACCAATTCTGCAAATGTTTCACTTCTTAATAACTTTGAAATTGTTGCAACCTCAATTATTGCTTTTGCGGTATTTAAAGAGGTTATTTCTAAAAGACTCTTTGCAGCAATTGTAATTGTTATGATTTCCAGCGTTTTGTTGAGCTTTGAAGGGGAAGGAAGCTTTGCCTTTAATACCGGTTCACTTTATGTTTTATTAGCTTGTATATGCTGGGGCCTTGAAAACAATTCAACAAGAAAACTTAGTGAGAAAAGCTCCTACGAAATTGTAATTGTCAAAGGTATTCTTTCAGGTACAGGAAGCTTTTTAGTTTCAAGAATTCTTTCTGAGGATGTACCAAACCTAAAGACTATTGGAATTATGCTTCTTCTAGGCTTTGTTGCATATGGACTTAGTATTTTCTTCTATGTTTTAGCACAAAAGGATTTAGGTGCTGCTAAAACAAGTGCTTACTATTCAATTGCTCCATTCCTTGGAGTAATATTCAGTTTTATTATTCTTTCAGAAAAACCAAATTTGTTGTTCTATCCAGCATTAGTATTAATGATTATTGCTACTGTCATTATGGTTAATGACAGCATTAAACTTCAACATACTCATATGCATGTTCATATACATACTCATGAGCATTCACACGGGGACCTTGTTCATACACATGAGCATTCGCACGAACATTCACACAGCCATGTTCATGGAAGTGAACTAGATAACCATGATCATTTCACTGATCATTTATCTGATCACAATCATTCACATAACTAAAAAGCTTCAGTCTTAAATGTCGACTGAAGCTTTTTCTCTTTTTTGTAGTCTTTCTAGTATTAAAAAAGCAAATATGCTAAGTATTAACCAGTAGAACGTATATATTGGGCATATTTGCCCAAGTATGTTATACGGAACACTGTCATATGACCAAACATGCATTTCATGTCTTACGTTTACAATTAAGCCTGTTAAGAATTCTAATAATGTTATTACAAACATACCAAGAATAGCTTTTATTAGAATATTTGCTTCCTGTAAATATTTATTTAGCATATAAAAAGACATCATAATAATTCCGCCTAAAAGTGACATTGTCCAATGAGTATGGCCTCTCCATACTATTTCAATCAGTGGATAAAGGACGGCTCCCAGACAAAAGAATTTGAAATAATTCTTCATTTTTTCACCCCAACTTAATAAATAATAATTAATTACAGTATAAATACACAATTAATTACTATGTAAATTGCCTAAAATTGTTGAAAGTAGGGCATTTTTATAGTAAAATAAATAAGTTATATGGGCTTTTATGCCCTTTTAGGGAGCGAAATTAATGAGTCGTAAAAAATGGACTTTGAATAAACTGAATAAAGACTTAGCTTCGGTTATTGCAGAAGAGTTTAGCATTGATCCATTTGCAGCTCTTTTAATGGCCCAGCGAAGAATAGAGTCAAGCGAACAAATTGAATATTTCATTAGCAATGAAGCAGAGCTTATAGACCCTTTTCTTTTACCGGATATGGAAATTGCAGTTGAAAGAATAAACAACGCAATTTTTGATTACGAGAAAATTCTAGTTTATGGTGACTATGATGCAGACGGTGTTACTGCAACTGCACTTCTTTATTCTTATCTTGAAGCACAGGGTGCTAACGTTACTTACATGCTTCCAGACAGAGAAAAGGATGGCTATGGACTTAGTAAACAAGTAGTAGACAGAATTCACGCTCTTGGTATTAACCTCATTATTACAGTAGACAATGGTATTGCTGCTGTAGAAGAGGCAAAATACATTAAAGAGCTTGGTATGGAACTTGTTGTTACAGACCATCATCAGCCAGGCGAAGTACTTCCTGATTGTGTTGCAGTTGTAAACCCACACAGAAAGGATTCAGATTGTCCATACAAGGATTTTGCTGGTGTTGGTGTTGCCTTTAAGCTTGCATGTGCACTTGAAGGAGACAATGACCCGGTTCTCTATGACTTTTCAGATCTTGTTGCTTTAGGAACAGTTGCAG
>DCGS01000061.1 GCA_002314645.1 Ruminococcaceae bacterium UBA1772 | reverse complement strand
TCAAAGTCATCCTGTGCTGCTGCACAGATGAGTCTACCAACAATTCGGCACTCTTCTTCTTTAAAGCCGCGAGTTGTACAAGCTGGTGTACCAACACGGATACCACTTGTTACGAATGGCTTCTCTGGATCGTCTGGGATGGCATTCTTGTTAACTGTAATGTAGATGTCGTCAAGTCTGCGTTCCATTTCTTTACCTGTAATGTGAGCAGGACGAAGGTCTACAAGCATGAGGTGGTTGTCTGTTCCACCAGAAACGAGCTGAAGTCCGCCCTTTACAATTTCGTCAGCCATTGCTGCTGCGTTTTTAACGATTTGTGCCTGATATTCTTTGAATTCTGGCTTTAATGCCTCGCCGAAAGCTACAGCCTTTGCTGCAATAACGTGTTCAAGTGGACCGCCCTGTGAACCAGGGAATACAGCAGAGTTAATCTTCTTTGCAAGCTCTTCTGAGTTTGTAAGGATAAGACCACCACGAGGACCACGAAGTGTCTTGTGAGTTGTTGTAGTAACAACGTCTGCGTATGGAACTGGAGATGGGTGAAGGCCTGCTGCTACAAGACCAGCAATGTGAGCCATATCTACTACGAAGTATGCTCCAACTTCCTTTGCAATTTCTGACATCTTTTCGAAGTCAATAATTCTTGGATATGCTGAAGCACCAGCAATAATCATTTTTGGCTTGCATTCAAGAGCTGTTTTTCTGAGCTCTTCATAGTCAATTGTCTGTGTGTCTGAACTTACACCGTAAGGAATAATGTTGTAGTACTTACCAGAGAAGTTTACTGGTGAACCGTGTGTAAGGTGACCACCGTGAGCAAGGTTCATTCCCATTACTGTGTCGCCTGGTGTGCAGAGTGCCTGGAAAACAGCGTAGTTTGCCTGAGCACCTGAGTGTGGCTGAACGTTTGCATATTCTGCACCGAAGAGCTTCTTTGCACGATCAATTGCAATTTCTTCAACAACGTCTACACAGTAGCATCCGCCATAGTAACGCTTGCCTGGATATCCTTCTGCATATTTATTAGTGAGAACTGAACCAGCTGCTAAGAGAACTGCCTCTGAAACAATATTCTCTGATGCAATAAGTTCAATGTTTCTTTTCTGTCTTTCAAATTCTTTTTCAACAGCCTGTCCAACTTCTGGATCAAGCTTTGTAATGTAATCCATCATTTGTTGAATCATGATGTAATTCCTCCAAATAAAAAATTCAAGCTATTATATCATTTAAAGTATTTTAATACAATACAACCTTGTAACTTATGCTTTCTAAATGGTATAATTTTTATAGAATATTTTATGGGGGAGTTAATTGTGCTTACACAAGCAGAATTTATAGAAAATTACTATTTAATTGGTCAGGCTAAAGCTTCTGGAAAATTTGCAAGAACCTTCCTTCTTGGCGTCCTTGCAGGCCTTTTAATTGGCCTTGGCGCTGCCGTAACAAATATGGCAACACACACAATTGCCAGCGTTTCTGTTGCAAAGGTTATTTCAGGTTGTCTTTTTCCATTTGGCCTTATAATGGTTGTCTTTACAGGTGCTGAACTATTTACAGGAAACTGTCTTCTTGCAATTCCATTGGCAGAAAAGAAAATTTCATTTAAAGGACTTCTTAATAACTGGACAGTTTCATATGCAGGTAACTTTGTTGGCGCAGTTTTGCTTGCAGCTCTTCTTTGCATTGGTGGTCAGTTTAACACATCAAACGGAGCCCTTGCAGTTTCAACAATTAAGGTAGCAGTTGCCAAATGTAATCTGGACTTTGGCAGTGCAATTATTCTTGGTATATTCTGTAACCTCCTTGTATGTCTTGCGGTAATGCTTGGTTTTTGTGCTAAAGATGCCGTGGGCAAAGCAGTTGGATTATATGTTCCTGTATGCTTCTTTGTAATAAGTGGATTTGAACACTGCGTTGCAAATATGTATTACATACCAGCAGGACTTTTTGCGAAGGGCATTTCAAAATATGCAGCTCTTGCAACTGAGGCAGGAATTGACCTTTCATCTCTTACTTGGGGTAATTTCTTACTTCACAACCTACTTCCAGTTACTATTGGTAACATAATTGGCGGCGTACTCTTTGGACTTCTTATGTGGTATTCTCACAGACAAAGGAAGAATTAACTATGAAAAATGAATGTCTTAGACTTATGAATATGGAAGACGGCTTCGTTACTGAAATGAAAGAAAATGTTGAGCCATATCTTCGCGCCCATTGTACAGATGGTCTTTATACAAGTCATGACGGCAAAACACTTCATTTTCTACAGTATGATGCTGAAAACCCTAAGGCTGTTGTAGTAATTTTTCACGGCTTTAGTGAATTCGCAAAAAAATATAACGAAATGGTTTACTATCTCCTTTCAAATGATTACTCCGTTTATATACCTGAACATAGGGGCCACGGGGAATCTGAAAGAGAAGTTGAAGACCTGTGTAAGGTCTATGTAAAAACATTTGATTATTATCTAGAGGATTTGAATATTTTCTATGAGGAGTTTATAAGACCAATTAATCTTCCAAAGTATTTAATTGGACACTCAATGGGTGGCGGCATTTCTCTCATGTTTTTGGAGAAATATCCAGACTATTTTGACAAGGCCGTTCTTTCTTCTCCAATGGTTAAAATTAATATGCGTAGTTTTCCAGAGAACATAACAAGGAACCTGGTTCATGCAAACGTTACACTTGGTCATGGTGAAAGCTACGTGTTTGGTCAAAAGCCATTTTCTGGTGAACCTAACATTGAACACAGTAGTTGTAAGTCCGAAAGTAGATATGAATATACATTTTGCCTACGTCTTTCAGATGAGTTACATCAGACAAGCGGCGCAACATTTTCTTGGCTGAATGCGGCAATTATTGCATCAGATTCTATAAGGGAAAATGCAGAAAAAATTAAATGCGAAACATTAATCATGTTTGCAGGACAAGAAAGACTTGTAGATCCAGAAGAGACAAAGGAATTTGTGGAAACTTATGGATTTAAATCAAGGTTTTTTGAGTCGGCAAAGCATGAAGTATATAACTCTGAACCGGAAGATAGAGTAGAGTTTTACACTGAAATGTTTGAATTTTTGGAGGGTAAAAGCGTATGAGTATAGTTTCAAAGCTTAATCAAACTAAAGTCTTTAAAGGCCTTAGTGAGAAGGAATTCTCTTGGGTTTTGTACGATGTAGGTAACTCTGCATATACAATGCTTGCGTGTTCTTTAATTCCTATCTGGTTTAAATCGCTCGCCATTGGTACAAATCCTGGACAAATTACAGCAGACCAGGCAACTGCATATTACTCAATTGCAATTTCAATTGTAACTATCATTGTTGCTCTTATGGGTCCAATCTGCGGTGCAATGTCAGACAACAAAGGTAAGAAGAAAATTTGGTTTACAAGTACTGTAGCACTTGGCGTTGCAGGCTGCATTCTCAATGGTTTTGCAATGGAGTGGATTTTCTTTATTGTAATGTTCGTTCTTACTAAGATCTTCTACAGTGCGTCTCAAGTTTTCTATGACTCCATGTTGGCGGATGTCACCTCGGAAGAAAGAATGGATGAAGTTTCTGCTTATGGCTACGGCTGGGGCTACATTGGTTCTTGTATTCCTTTCACACTTGCACTTGTTGCATATGTTTTAGGCCCTGATATGGTTGGTGCAATTCCAGGTAAGGTTTCTGTAATCCTTGGTTTCACCATTACAGCTCTTTGGTGGTTAATAGTTTCTGTTCCTCTTATGAAAGACTATGAGCAGGTTCACTATGTTGAAAACAATGAGCATGCAATTAGCAAGTCATTCACAAAGATTTTCCACACAGTTAAGCATATTGCAGTACACGACAAGAAAGTATTTTGGTTCCTTCTTGCATTCTTCCTCTACATAGACGGTGTTGGTACAATTATTGATAACTGTATTAACATTGGTACAGACTTGAACCTTGATACAGTAGGCCAGGTTGTCTGCCTTCTTGCCACACAGGTTGTTGCTTTTGGTGGCTCATTACTATTTGCAAGACTTTCTCGTAAGTATTCAACAGTCAACCTTCTTTTAGTTTGTATTGTAGGTTATTTCTTTGTTTGCCTCTATGCATTAACTCTTCATTCACTTGTTGGCTTTGCAATTTTGGCATTTGGTGTAGGATGCTTCCAGGGCTCAATTCAGTCCCTTTCAAGATCTTACTTCACAAAGATTATTCCACCTGAGAACTCAGCTGAATACTTCGGCCTTTATGACATCTTCTCAAAGGGCGCTTCATTCCTTGGCTCAGCTGTAATTGCTTGGGTAAAACTTGCAGGCGGTACAATTAACATTGCCGTTGCTGCACAGGCTATCTTCTTCTTCTTCGGCTTCATCTTCCTTAAGATTGCTGACAAGAAGGAAGGCGCAAGAGCATAAAGGTTAGAATAAGGTCGAAAAATAGAAAAAAGCATAAAAATATATGAAAACAACAAAGGTACTCGTTTGAAACGGGTACCTTTTTGTTGTATGATATACATATTCTGTTTAAGGGGTTAGAAAATGGAAGGCGAATTTACAAGAACAGAGCTTCTGTTAGGACAGGAAGCTTTGAAAAAACTAAATGAAAGTCATGTTGCTGTCTTTGGTGTAGGCGGCGTAGGTGGCTATGTCTGCGAGGCACTTGCTCGTTCGGGCGTTGGCTCTTTTGACTTGATAGACAATGACACTGTCAGCATAACAAACATTAATAGACAGATAATTGCAACTCACAGTACAATTGGCAAATTCAAAACAGAGGTAATGAAGGATAGAATTCTCGACATTAATCCAAATGCTAGGGTTAATATTCACAATTGCTTCTTTCTTCCTGAAACATCTGACACCTTTAATTTTCAGGAATACGACTACGTAATAGATGCAGTGGATACTGTTTCTGCAAAAATTGAACTCGTCCTTAAAGCACAGGAAAATAATGTGCCAATAATGTGTTCAATGGGAGCGGGTAATAAACTTGATCCTACTGAATTCCAAGTTGCAGATATCTACAAAACAACAGTAGATCCACTTGCAAGAGTAATGCGTAGAGAACTGAAAAAACGAGGAGTTAAAAAGCTTAAGGTTGTTTTCTCCACAGAAGAACCAGTGAAACCACTAGAAGAAGTAGACTATCCTGCAAGTACAGCATTCACACCATCAGTTGCAGGACTCATAATTGCAAAAGAAGTGGTAATGGATTTAATAAAGAAGTAAGAGGTAAAAAAACATGGCAAGAATAGGTGTGCTCGGAGCGGGCACATGGGGTATGGCACTTTCAAGAATGCTTTGTAATATGGGGCATGATGTTTTAGTTTGGTCTGCCATCCCAGAAGAAATTGACATTTTAGAAAGTACAAAAAAGCATCCAAAATTAAAGAACATGGAAATTCCAGATGCTTTAAAATATACAAAGGATATAGAAACTGTTTGTGTGGATAAGGACATTTTACTTTTTGCAGTTCCTTCAGTTTTTGTTAGACCAACAACTAAGACGGCTGCACCATACATACCAAATGGGCAGGTCATTGTAGACGTTGCAAAAGGTATTGAACCTGGCACACTCTTCACAATGACACAGGTTATTGAGGATGAAATAAAGAAATATGACCCGCAAAAAACTGTAGAGCCTGTTGCTCTTTCGGGTCCAACACATGCAGAAGAGGTTGCAATAGATATTCCAACAACAATTGTTGCAGCAGCTAAAAACCATGACACTGCAAAATATGTTCAGGACATTTTCATGAATCCTAAATTTAGAGTATATACAAATGAAGATATATACGGTGTTGAAATTTGTGGTGCATTCAAGAACATAATTGCGCTTGCAACAGGTGTGTCGAGAGGCCTTGGCTTTGGTGACAACACCTCTGCTGCTTTAATAACTCGTGGTGTAACAGAGGTGTCTCGTCTTGGAACACTTATGGGTTGTAAACCTGAAACCTTTAACGGTCTTGCAGGTATTGGTGACCTCATTGTTACATGCACATCCCTTCACAGTCGTAACCTAACAGCAGGTATGCTTTTGGGCCAAGGCAAAACAAAGGATGAAGCAATAAAAGAAGTTGGAATGGTAGTAGAGGGTATATATGCACTGACTGCAGCTATGGAACTTAAGGAACGATATGACGTTGAACTCCCTATTTGTGAGGGTGTTAACGCAATAGTAAATCAAAATATTCCACCAGAAGAAATTGAGCAGCTCCTTATGGGAAGGAAAAAGAAGAAAGAATAATTAGATGGTAGATGAAGGCTATGCAAGAAAATACTTTTTACATTGTAGATAAAGACTTCCACATAACAGACTTCAACGATACTGCTAAAAAAATACATATTGGACTTAAGGCTAGTGACATTTGTTACAGGGCAATAATGAACAGAAGTGAGCCTTGTGAACGGTGTCCTGTTGCTGGTAATAGTAGCGTAACTTCGCAAATGCTTTTTGATCCTTACTATAGTTGCTTCGTTGAATCAATATTCAGTGAAATAGGTAATGGACAATACGGTGTAATAAGCAGACCAACAAGAAACAATGAAAGAGCAACTGCAAATATTGATGCCGCTCTTGGCTTCTTTGAGGGCTTCATAAACACCTTCACTTCTACCTACTATCTTGACCTTAAAACTGCAAAGTTTACAGCTTTCAAGCAGAATCCAAACTATAAAATGTACGGTCAGCATGGTGACTGGAGTCTTTTTGACGACTACATCCATGACATGATTCATATAAGTGACAGGGAAGAATTGTACAAGGTAACACGTATTGATTACATAAAAGAACGTCTTTCTAAAGAGGAACGTTATTTTATTGACGTACGCGACTTTGGTTCTGGCTATGAGCGTTGCTATAAGTTCTATGTAATACGTGGTGCTGATTTTGATCATGCAATAATTGCTTTTCTTGACATAACCCCACAAATGCTAGCAAAGTATGAGCTTCTTTCAGTTCGTGATCTTGTAAAGGCGGCAAAGTGGACTGCTAAGGTTGATGCGGATGGAAATGTTACGTCAGTAGTTTTTTCCAATGAAGTAAGACAGATTGCAGGCTATAATGATGAAAACGATTTCCCTAATGATATAGATTTCTATAGATCACTAGCACATCCAGATGACCTTCAAAGAGCTATTGAATGTTTTGCTACCGCAGCGCTTGATAAATCTGGAAAAACTGACTTTGACTGTCAGTATAGATTAAAAAGAAAAGATGGCGCATATATGTGGGTAAGGTCTGCTGCAAGAATGACTAGAAACCAGGACGGTGTTGCAACAGAATCCGTTGGCATTTTTGTTGATTTAAACGACAGATATCTTAAAGAGGAAAAACAACGTGAGCTTGAAGAAACTCAAATTGCTCTTAGAAATGCCCTTGAAGAAGCTAAACAATCTAGCCGCGCAAAAACAGTCTTCTTAAACAACATGTCACACGACATTCGTACCCCAATGAATGCAATAATTGGCTTTACAAACCTTGCTGAAAAGAACGCAGATGATAAGGAAAAACTCATCGACTATTTTTCAAAAATTCAGACATCTAGCAACTACCTTCTTAGCCTCATAAACGACGTACTTGATATGAGCCGCATTGAAAGTGGTAACTTCATTATTAAAGAGACAGATGCTAATCTTTTAGAAATTCTCCATGACTTTTCTATCATGGTGCAGACTACTGCAAAAGATAAGCAACTTGAAATTACTTATGAAAAAATAAACATAGAAAATGAGTATATAGTCTGTGACAAGGTGCGACTTAATCAAGTCCTCCTAAACTTCATGGGTAACTCAATTAAATTTACCCCACCAGGTGGACACATTAAGGCGTCAGTAAAACAGATATCATCAACTGACCCTAAACGTGCAACTTTCGAGTTTAGCGTAAAAGACGATGGTATAGGAATGAGTTCTGATTTCCTTGAACACGTTTTTGAGCCATTCGCAAGAGAGGATCATGCTCCTCAAGGTACGGGTCTTGGTATGTCTATTGCTAAAAGCATAATTGACATGATGGGCGGCACAATTCAAGTTGAAACGGAAAAGGGTAAAGGAACAAAGTTCACTCTAATCCAATCCTTTGACATATCAACACAAAAGGCAATTGAAAAAGAAGTAAACACAAAAACAAATTTAAATCATGAAAAAGCCAAAACAATACTTCTTGCAGAAGACAATGAACTGAATAGGGAAATTGCAGAGGAAGTTCTAACTGAACTTGGTTTCAAAGTAGACTCTGTGGAAAACGGACAACTAGCCGTTGAAGCAATACAAGCTAAAGACTATGACCTAATTCTCATGGATATCCAAATGCCTGTTCTTGATGGTTATAAAGCAACACAGCAAATTCGTAATTTGCCAAACAAAGAAAAAGCTAGGACTCCAATCATTGCTATGACTGCAGATGCTTTTGAAGAAGATAAGCAAAGAGCCATAGATTCTGGTATGAGTGGTCATATTTCTAAACCATTCCATCCAGATAAGATTCTTGAATTAATATCAGAGAATATGTAAAACAATTAGGAGAATAGTATGACGAAAATTTTATTCATTTGCTACGGCAATATATGTAGAAGTCCAATGGCCGAGTTCGTTATGAAGGATATGGTCCAGAACGAAGGCCTTGAGGACGAAATTTATATTGAGTCCGCTGCTACCTCGACCGAGGAACTTGGCAACCCTGTGTATCCACCAGCAAGGGCCATAATGGCCGAGCATGGTATTTCCTGCAAGGGTAAGGTTGCCAGACAGATGACGAGGTCGGACTACGATGAATTTGACTATCTCATAGGAATGGACCACGCAAATATTAGAAATATGACAAGAATTTGCGGTGGTGATCCTGAGGGTAAAATTCATCTGCTTCTGTCATACGTCGGAAGAGATGACGACGTTGCAGATCCATGGTATACAAGAAACTTTCAAGCAACATGGGACGACGTAAATGAGGGCTGTGAAGCTCTCCTTGAGGAGATTAGAAAATAAATGGAATGTAGTCTTTGCCCAAGAGAGTGCAAAATAGATAGACGCACGCAAAAAGGGCTGTGCAATGAAACAGAACAGGTCTATATATCTAGAGCCTCGCTTCATATGTGGGAGGAGCCTCCCATTTCAGGAGAAGAAGGCTCTGGTACTGTTTTCTTTGCAGGCTGTCCTCTTGGCTGTGTATACTGCCAAAACAGAAGGATTTCCAAAGGCGAAACAGGAACACCTGTTTCAATAGAACAGCTTGCAAGCATTTATCTTAAACTCCAACAAATGGGTGCAAACAACATTAATCTTGTTACACCTACGCACTATGTTCCACAAATAAAAGAATCGCTCATAAAGGCAAAAGAAAACGGACTTAACATTCCAGTAGTCTACAATACAAGTGGCTATGAAAAGGTGGAAACACTTAAAACTTTAGATGGTTTAGTAGACATATATCTTCCTGACTTTAAATATTTTAGCTTGCAAATAGCGGGAAAGTATTCAAAGGCACAAGACTACCCAATTGTTGCAAAGGAAGCAATAAAAGAAATGTTCAGACAGGTGGGAACACCACAGTTTGAAAATGCCATGATGAAAAAGGGCATGATTGTTCGTCACCTCATACTTCCGAACCAAAAAGATGATTCGAAAAAAATAATAGAATACCTATATAATGAGTATGGGGATGACATTTTCCTAAGCATAATGAATCAGTACACACCACTTGAGAATGTGGTGGATTACCCAGAAATAAATCGCTCAGTAACAGGCGAAGAATATGAGGATGTAATTGATTTTGCCGAGGAAATTGGCGTAGAAAACGCATTCATACAGGACGGAGAAGCGGCTTCTGAAAGCTTCATTCCAGACTTTGAGAATTTTAATGTAGAGGACTTTCTTAAATATGGCTACACAAAAAAATAACACCTGCGCACTGTACAAGAAATGCGGCGGGTGTCAGCTTCAAAATTTAACATACGCAGAGCAACTTGAGTACAAGCAAAAACTCGAGGAAAAACTCCTGTCTAAATACTGCAAGGTGAACCCAATAATTGGAATGGACAACCCTTTCCACTACAGGAATAAAGTCCAGGCAGCATTTGGCTTCGACAAGAGAAGAAATAAGATAATATCAGGTGTATACCAGTCGGGCTCACACAGAATAGTACCTGTCGATTCATGCCTTATTGAAGACAGAAAAGCCGATGAAATAATAGTAACAATTAGAAACCT
>DCGS01000028.1 GCA_002314645.1 Ruminococcaceae bacterium UBA1772 | reverse complement strand
CAGCCTGTTTCACTTCCTTCTCTTGGAAATGTTACTATTGCGGGAGCAAAAATTAGTGTTGCTACTCTTGTAACACTTGTTGTTGGTTCAATTATTATGGCTGCTCTTACAGTATTCATTAAACAGTCAAGAACAGGTCGTGCAATGATTGCAGTATCTGAAGACAAGGGCGCAGCTCAGCTCATGGGTGTAAATGTAAACAGAATTATTATGATTACATTTGCCATTGGCTCAGCACTTGCTGCTTTTGCTAGTTTATTCTATTTAATGCAAATTCCTTCAACTCAGCCAACACTTGGTGCAATGCCTGGTATTAAAGCATTCACTGCTGCTGTTATTGGTGGTATTGGATCTATTCCAGGAGCAATGCTCGGTGGCGTACTTCTTGGTGTAATTGAGAAGGTATGCCTCAGTATTCCAGTTATTAGCCCATATACAACTGCAGTTGAATTCTCATTACTTATTATTATCCTTCTTGTTAAACCAATTGGTATTCTTGGCAAGAAGAGAAGAGAGAAGGTGTAAGAATGTCATATTTCAAGAATATTAAAAGCACCTTCAAAGTTAAAAATCATGTGAACTACATTGGTGTTGTAGCATTCCTTGTACTTATGATAATTCTTACAAGCACAGGTGTTCTTTCTCGTTCATCTATAGGCCTTCTTTCAAGAATTGCATACAGTATTGTAATGGCAGTTTCACTCAACCTTGTTGTAGGTTTCCTTGGCGAACTTAGCCTTGGACATGCAGGTTTCATGTGCGTTGGTGCATACATTGGTTGCTCTGTTGGTAATATTCTTTCACAGAGCATTGACAGTTCACTTTTAGTAATTATCATCTCAATGCTTGTAGGTGGTATTTGTGCTGCTTTCTTCGGATTTATAATTGGACTTCCAGCACTTAGACTTAAGGGTGACTACCTTGCAATTGTTACTCTTGCATTTGGTGAAATTGTAAGAAACGTATTTAAGAACCTTCCATACTTTGGTGGTGCAATGGGTCTTAATACAAGACCATATAACACAAAAGAACTCTACATAATTGGTTTCGTTGTAGTTCTTATTGTTTTGGTTCTCATTCAGAACCTCATTCGTTCAAAGCACGGCCGTGCAATTACTGCCATCCGTGACAACGAAATTGCTGCAAAGGCAATGGGTATTAACGTAACATTCTACAAGCTCTTTGTATTCATTATTGCAGCATTCTTTGCTGGTGTTGCTGGTGTACTTTACGGTAACTTCACAACTCCAGTTCTTTATACATTCTTTTCTTATAACTACTCTATTGAAATACTTGTTATGGTTGTACTTGGTGGTATGGGTAACATTACTGGTTCCATCCTTGCTGCAACACTTATTACTTTTGTTAACTTTGAGCTTCAAAGTAACCTTTCAGGTGACCTTGCTGCTCTTAGACTCCTCATTTATGCTCTTATACTCATTATTGTTGTTCTCTTCAATAATGCGCCAGCATTCAAAAACATTCGTGCAAAGTTTAGCGTTGCAGCTTTACTTAGCAAGTTCCAAAAGCCAAAGAAGCCAGAAGATGTTTCTGACGACTCAGCTAAGTGGGATGTAATTGAATCTAAGATTTCAATGAATGAGGTTCTTTCAGTAGATATTACTGACGAAATTGCAAAAGCTGAGAAGGAGGGCAAATAATGGCAGAGTATATGCTTGAAACCCAAAATCTCGGTATTCAGTTCGGTGGTCTTAAGGCTGTTCAGGACGTTAATCTTAAAATTAAGAAGAACGAACTCTATGGACTTGTAGGACCAAACGGTGCCGGAAAAACAACTGTATTCAACATGCTTACAGGTGTTTACCAGCCAACAACAGGAACATTCTTCCTTGACGGCGAAGAACTTAAAGGAATGACACAGGAAGCAATTAACCGTAAGGGTATTGCTCGAACCTTCCAGAATATTCGTCTTTTCAACAACATGAGTGTTATCCGTAATGTTTTGGTTGGACTTCATAATCAGCCAGAGTATAAGTATTCTCCAGCTTCTGCAATGCTTAGAACTCCTGCCTTTTATGAAAATGAAAAGAAAATGCGTGAAAGAGCAAAAGAAATTCTTCGCATTTTTGACCTTGAGGAAGAAAGAAACAACCTTGCTTGTAACCTTCCTTATGGTAAACAGAGAAAGCTTGAAATTGCACGCGCACTTGCTACTAATCCAAAGCTCCTTCTTTTGGATGAACCAGCTGCTGGTATGAACCCAAATGAAACAGCTGAGCTTATGGACCAGATTAAGTTTATTCGTGACAATTTTGATATGACAATTCTTCTCATTGAACACGACATGAAATTTGTGTCAGGCCTTTGTGACGAGGTAACAGTACTTAACTTTGGTACAACACTTGCACAGGGTGACACTCAGACAGCTCTTAATGACCCTGAGGTAATTAAGGCATACATTGGAGGTTGATGAGATGGCATTATTAGAAGTTAAAGATCTTCAGGTTTACTACGGTGTTATTCAGGCACTTAAGGGTATTAACTTTGAAGTAAACGAAGGCGAAATTGTAACACTAATTGGTGCCAATGGTGCAGGAAAGACCACAACAATGCAGAGCATTATGGGCCTTATTCCAGCAGCTTCTGGTTCAATCATTTATGATGGCCAGGACATTACAAAGACACCATGCCACAAGATTGTTCACCTTGGTATGACACAGGTTCCAGAAGGACGTAGAGTTTTCCAGGAACTTACCGTTTATGAGAACCTTCTCATGGGTGCATACTCAATTAAAGATAAGAAGCAGATTAAAGAAGATGTAGAGGAAATCTATGAATGGTTCCCACGCCTTAAGGAAAGAAAGTCTCAGGTTGCTGGTACTCTTTCTGGTGGTGAGCAGCAGATGCTTGCTATGGGTCGTGCAATGATGAGCCGTCCAAAACTCCTTATGCTTGACGAACCTTCAATGGGTCTTTCACCACTCTTCGTAGATCAGGTATTTGACATTATTAAGAGCTTCAACGAAAGAGGAACAACAGTTCTTCTTGTTGAGCAGAACGCAAACAAGGCTCTTCAAATTGCTGACAGAGCATACGTTCTTGAAGTAGGCGAAATGGTTCTTTCAGGAAAGGCATCAGACCTTCTTAATGATGATTCAATTAAGAAAGCATATTTAGGTGAGTAATATGGCAGAGAAGATGACAAAAAAAGAAAACGTTTTACAGGTACTTAAGTTTGCTTTCTTTTCAGCTTCTGCTGGAATAATTGAGACTGTTGTTTTCACTCTCATGAATGAAACACTTACATTACCTTATTGGCCTTCATACCTTACAGCACTTGTAATGTCTGTTCTTTGGAATTTTACTTTCAACAGAAAGTTCACATTCCAGTCTGCAGTTAACATTCCAATTGCAATGCTTAAGGTTGCTGCATTCTATGCTGTATTTACACCAGTGTCAACAATTATTGGAAACCATTTTGCTGAGGCTGGCGTAAATGA
>DCGS01000025.1 GCA_002314645.1 Ruminococcaceae bacterium UBA1772 | reverse complement strand
GCAAGTGAAACTACTGCAAGACCAAGTGCTACAAAGCCAATGATTGGAGCAACTTCTTTTGCTGTAAGTTCGTCTGTGTTGGCAATTGTTTCGTCTGCATCTGTTACTGTTACAGTTGCAGTAACAAAGTCGCCGCCTTCGTAGTCAGCAACCTTTACAACGTATGTACCTGTTGGTACGTCTACTGTTGTAATGAATGTGTTGTCTGAGGCAACATCTGTTGTAACCATTGTTACAAGATCTTTACCGCTTTCATCATATACAGCAACGGCTGCAGCAAGCATTCCAGCTTCTGTTTTACCTGAAACTGAAAGGCCACCCTTTCCGTCAGTTTCAATGGAAGTAATACTCTTAGCGCTTGCACTAAGTGGGAAAATCATTACAAGGGCAAGAGCCAATACTAAAGATATAATTTTGCTGATTTTTTTCATTGTCTCTTCACCTCTTATTCAAAAATAACGTCTCTTTCTTCAAGATCGTAGTTGAAGCCCTTACCAGAACCGCCAAGTGTACCGCCGTATACGTTGCCATCAAGAGCACCCTTGTATACTGCTGTGAAATACACGTTAGTTACATGATCTGTTACGCCAACACCAAGTGCTGCAATTTTTGTATTCTTGCCTGCATCGCCCTCATAGCCGTCATAGTCTTGACCGTTTACAAAACCTATAACCTCTGGCTTTGCCATTTCAGTTCTCTGAGTGCCGTCGTCGAATACTATTGTAGCAACTATTTCAAAGTCGTCCTTGCTCATATCTGCTGGGAAATAAACATAAGATACAACCTTAGGATCCTTTGTTTCTGGACCGAAGTTATCATGTACTTCCATAAGTGTTCTTGCAAGACGAATGTAGTATGTTGCGCCTGCTTCGTCTGTTAACTCAAATACAACTCTGTCATAGAAATTAGAATTGAATGTAATTTCAAAGTTGCTGTCACCCTTATCAGCGATTGATACAGCTGCAGGGTTAATATCTAAAGCCTTAACTGACTTTATTGGACTCTTAGATGCCTCAGCCAAGCCAAGCTTTATTGTCTTTTCAAGTAAATACAAATTGAACACTGCAGGACTGCTCTTTGTTGTTCCTGAAATGTCAACAGTTGAACTATGGAACGCACCATCTAAGAAGCCAGGAACATATTCAAGTTCGTCCTCATTTGTTTCAAATGTAATTGCTTCATAGCCATCTTTTATGATAGATGCACGGAAGTTCATGTCACCGTTTGTATTAATTGAATTTTCTGTGTTCTCTGCACCAGCTGGGTTAAGAGTAATACCGTGGTCATCATGTCCGTCACCAAGAACTGCCTGAATGTCTGCATTTGTGTACTTAACGTTTCCTGCTTCATCTTCAAAGTCACGAGCAAGTACCCAGTCTGCCATATCTTGACCAAATACATAGTCTATGTTGTTACCACTCTGGTCTGTTACTTCAGATGCTTTGATAACGTTAAGTGGATAGTCATCTTCTACGCGTCCAATGAGTTCTTCAAAAAGATGGTAGCAAAGCTTATTATCTGATGCCCATACGAAGTATGCACGTCCGTCAAAGCCTTCATGTCCGCCTTCATCTCCAGGGCCACCTGCTGGGCCTTTAGGCTCAACAGAAATTGTAAGAGTTGTGCCACCAGGGAAATGGATTGATTCATCAATATATGCTTCATTGTCACCATTTACTGGAAGGTTTACACTGTATCCATCATCAGCACTTACTTTTACATTAAGCTGATCTTTATTAAATGCTTCATCAAACTGGAGTCTTAAATCTCCAAGTGAATCATGAAGAACTAAAAGCTTTCCATCTGAAATGGTTCCGCCTACAACTGTTGCAGTTGTTGTGCCATCAGGAATATGGAAAACAATTTTTCCTTCAGTAGGATTAGTTGCTTCACAGTTAAGACTAAATTCATCTTCACCAACAGCCAATGCATTAAGTGGCATAACTACTGTAAAGACGAGAGCAAAGCAAAGAATCAAACCAATAAGTTTCTTAAAGTTATGTTTCAATTTACTCACTTTCTTTCCTATAACTTCTTTGGGTATTTTAGACAAAATACCACAATACATTTTTAAAGTTATCATATAAATAGCATACCTTACAACGGAATTACCAAATTGACAATGACCAAATTGGTAATTATACTTAATTTTATATAATTTTACATATAAATTTTTATTTATACATGTATTTAAGGAGTTTCATATGGAATTTAAAGAAGTCTTAGACAAGTACCTAAGCCTTTTGGGTACAACTACAAAAGAACTTGCTGAAAGAACTGGACTTGCTGCCGCAACCATCAGTAGATATCACACTGGAGAGCGTTTGCCAAGCTTTGGAAGCAAGCAGCTTAAGGATCTTGTTACTGGAATAGTGGAAATGGCAAATGATAAAGGAATTGCTCTTTCCTCTGAAGCTGTTTGGAACGACTTCAAAGAATCATATGGTGACAATGCCGAGGACTTTGAAGTAATACGAATTAATACAAACACCTTGGTTGAAACACTTGAAATAAACACTAATGATATTTCAAAGGCATTAGGTCTTTCAAGCTCCTATTTTTCCAGAATCTGCTCAGGCAAAAGAAATCCTGCAGATGTAAACTCCTTTGTTGACTTAATTTGTAAATACATAACTACTACTTACACAGCAGACAGTGAAGTTAAATTAATTGCAAGCATTCTCAAGAAGGAACCAGAGGAATATTTGGGTGCGAGTTATGAATTGCTTAAGACATGGCTTGTTAAAAATTCTGAACAGGTTGTACCAATTGAAGCCTTCCTTGAAAAGCTTGACGACTTTGATTTGAACGAATACATAACTACAATAAAGTTTGACAAAATAAAGGTTCCAACGGTACCTTTCCAAATTCCATCATCTAAGATGTACTACGGCCTTGAAGAGCTTAAAGAGGGTGAAATTGACTTCTTTAAAACAACCGTACTGTCAAAGAATTCCGGCACCATTTTTATGTTTAACGACATGCCAATGGAAGACATGTCAAAGGACATGGATTTCGGAAAGAAGTGGATGATTGCAATTGCCATGAGTCTAAAAAAGGGACTTCACATAAACATAGTTCACAATTTAGACAGGCCATTCAACGAGCTTCTTTTAGGACTTGAAAGCTGGATTCCAATGTACATGACAGGTCAAATTTCACCTTACTATTTCACACAGCCAACAAGCCAGTTTTTTTACCACACACTCTACACTTCTGAGGTTGCTGCACTTTCAGGCTCGGGTATCCGCGGCCAGCATGACAAGGCAAGCTACTACTTCACAAGTAAGAAGAATGAAATTTCTATATACAAAGAAAGAGAAGAAGCACTTCTTAAGAAGGCCTCTCCTCTTATGGACATTTATGATGAATCTCGTATAAGTGAATTTGAAGAGTTCAAAAAGAAGGAACTTGAACTTGAAGGTGACAACATAAAAGAACTGGACAACGACCACCTTACAAAGACATTCAAAAATATGAAATTCACAATTTGCAAGAACAAGTGGCTCATTATTACAAAGACAAATGCGCCAACTATCCACTTTGTCATTTACCACGAGAAACTTCGAAACACAATTGAAAACTTCATTGTTCCTTATGTGGAATAGTCATTCAAGCAAATCCTGTGGGGCGCAATGAAGCGCCTTGGAAAGAGAAATTAAATATTCTGCACTTGCTTTATTTATGTTCTTCTGACGCTGTTCGTACTGTTGGATAGTGCGAACAGGAATAGAAGAAAGGGTTGCAAGTTCACTTTGGGACAGACCTTGGTCTGTCCTTTTTCTTTTTAGCTTTGTTGCGCCCCTTCTTTCGTTTATTGTTGTTGAAAGGGAATCAATAAAATGGGAAATGTCCATTTCATGAAAAGGCGTGTACATAGACGCAATTTCTACTACTGAAACGTATTTATTTATTTCATGAAATGAAAGGCCAGTTTCCCATTGAAAGTGGGCAAGCACTGTGCCAAGCCAATACTCGATTGACCTTGAGAAGTTTGGCGTTACGTCTATTTTTCTTTCAAGAACCATTTCGGCAAGTTCAATGCCTGAATGTCCTGCTAGAAGAGATGAATCGCCCACCTCAAGACGTAAAGGAAGGTCGGAATCCAGGAACAGTTCGTAGAAATCTGTGAGTTCCATACCCGCTTGATTTACAGCAGTGTCAAACATTGAAGCCATTGTCTGCTTTGCCTTTTGCAAGTAGAGTTCACTGTAAGCGTGGATCATTTCCTTTCATCTCCTCATCTATTATGTCTGCAACAAAAATGTCACCCTTTTGACGTCTATGCCTTTCTGAGTCCAGATAGTCACGACGGGCCTTAAGGTCCCTGTGTTCCTTCTTTGGGTACCATTCCTCTTTTGAAGCTCTGTATGCATTTTTGAATGTCAGATTTTTATATGCCTTTTTACTTTTAAGAACTATTTGCTCTCCAAGGTTACCAAGCTTCATTGCTGTGCAAAGTTGCCTGTATGAAATGGAACCATTTAAAAAGTCGTTAGCAAATGAGAAATAACTGTCATCTGCTCTATATCCAATTATTACGTCATACTTTTCATATGGGACCATGAAGTTTTCAAGTATATACTCGTACGCTTCAAGACCAAGTGGAGAATATATGTCAAAGGTTCTGTTTTCAAGAAGTATGCAGAGCCAGTGAAGCATGTTATATTCAGGTGAATTAAGGTTAAGAACTTTAAGTCCTTCCATTTCTAGCTTGTATTCATTTGCATAGCCATTTGAAGTGAGTGTTACACCCCATTCTTTTGCCATGTTAAGGTCCTCAGTGCAATAGAAGCCAAGCCCATAGTCGTTATACGGTTTACCCGCTCCGAAAATAGGTGTCTCAATCTTTTTATTTGAACCGTGATAAATTGTCTTCTGCATATACTCACCTCTTTATAAAGTATACTCCTCTGGGAGTATATTATGCAAGGATAAAAAAACTCACCGCACATTGTACGGTGAGTAATCTTTTAGAGTATTCTTCCAAACTGCTTTTCAAGTTCCTGCTTTGTAAGTTCAATTTTTACAGGGCGGCCGTGTGGGCAGTAGCGGATATATGGGTGTGAGAGAAGGTGTTCTACGAACTTCTCGAGCTCATATGGAGACGTCTTGTCTCCCGCCTTTATGGCTGCACGGCAAGCAGTGTTGTGGTAAATCCAGTCGAGCTTTTCAGGGACTGGCGCTGAGGACCTTAGAAGGTGTCCTGCAATTTCTTCAACAATAGCCTTCATGTCCTCTTCAATGAGCATACAAGGACATTCACGAACAACGACTGTGCCAGGACCGAAGTCAGAAATGTCGTAGCCTGACTTTAGAAGGATTTCGCGGTTTTGAAGAAGTGCAGAATATTCCTCCTTGGAGAGAGTTACCACAACCGGGTCAAGAAGCATTTGCGACTTAACGTCACCGTTCTCTGAACGAAGTTGTTCAAAGAGCATTCTTTCGTGGGCCGCATGCTTGTCGACTACCAGCATTTTCCCCTCGCATTCAACAAGAATGTATGTCTTGAATGCCTCGCCAATTATCTTAAAGTCTGGTGCTTCCACCACCCTGTTCTCAGCACGAATGCGAGTAACCTCTGGGCTGAGGCTTGGTACGGCTTCAAGAGTTGAATCGTACGAAGGCACAATAGTTTCCACTGGCTTCTCTTCCACCTGTGGTTCCACTCGAGGCTCAACCTTTTCTTCAACCTTCTTTTCTTCCTGACGGACGAAAGGCTTTGGTGGCTCAGGCTTTTTTTCCTCGGGCAATTTTTGTTCGGCCTTCTTCCATTCCTTTGGAAGCTCTGTTGACCAAAAGTCTGGGTTCTTCTTTGGTATTTCTGCCTTTTCACGGACTACAGCTTTTGAGTCTAAATACATTTGATTTCCACTTGTCTTTGGAATGGTAAGTGGATTATTTAATTCCTTTTGTGCAAGCTCAATTTTAGTTGGCTTGTCCTTCTCTTCTAAAACGTTTTTTGTTGCATAGTAGACTGCATCAAAAATACGCTTTTCATTTTCAAAACGAACCTCTGTTTTTGCTGGGTGAACGTTTACATCTACGCAGTCAAGAGGTGTTTCTATGTTAAGTACACAGGAAGGGAACCTTCCTACCATTATTGCATTCTTGTATGCCTGTTCAAGGGCTGCACAAGCGGTGCCGCTCTTTACAAGGCGTCCGTTAAGGAAGAAGAACTGCATAGATCTGTTTGAACGAGATGCAGCAGGAAGAGACACGAGTCCGTGTACCTTAATGCCGTCAAGTTCATATGCGGTTTCAATGAGACCATTTGCAAAGTCTTTTCCAAATACTGAGTATACGGCAGACTGGAGTTTGCCGTTACCAGTTGTTACAAGCTGCTGCTTGTCATCTCTTATGAAGCGAATTGAAACCTCAGGATGTGAAAGAGCAATTCTGTCTACGACACCCGCAACGGAGTTTCCTTCAGTTACATCCTTTTTAAGGAACTTCATACGAGCTGGGGTGTTGAAGAAAATGTCCTTAACTACAATGGTTGTGCCAAGTGGACAACCTGCGTCGTCAAGTAACTTTTCTTCTGAGCCTTCAATTTTGTAGACGGTTCCAATTTCAGAATCTGCCGTTCTTGTTAGAACGTCGACTCTTGCAACCGCTGCAATTGAGGCAAGTGCCTCACCACGGAAGCCAAGGGTGCCAATTGCAAGGAGGTCGTCCTCATTGCATATTTTACTTGTGGCATGGCTCTTGAATGCGTTGCGAATGTCTTCGCGGAGAATTCCAGAGCCGTTGTCTGTTATGCGGATGTATGTAATACCTCCGCGCTTTATTTCAACTGTTACGGAAGTTGCACCTGCGTCAATGGCGTTTTCCATGAGTTCCTTTACAACTGACGCAGGTCTTTCAACGACCTCACCAGCTGCAATAAGGTCTGCAATATGCTTTGGTAAAACGTTTATCTTTGCCACAAGTACACCTCCATTCAAAATTAGATTTCTTTAGCTTTCTTGTTAAGGTCGTAAAGAAGCTGCATTGCCTCAATTGGAGTTAAGGTGTTAACGTCAAGATTTTGAAGTTCAGTAATTATTGAATCCTTTTCAGAATTACCGAAAGACATTTGCATGCTTTCATCTTGACCACCGTAGTAGGCATCTACGTCGCCCATTCCAGCAAGCATTTTAGATGCTTCGTTAGTAATACCACCCTGAACAGCAACAATCTGCTCAAGCACTTCACGTGCACGCTTAACGACAGGGTTTGGAACACCTGCAAGCTTTGCTACTTCAATACCATAGCTGCCGTCTGCAGGACCACGAACAATACGACGAAGGAAGATGATGTCATCTCCACGTTTCTTACAAGCAATGTTGTAGTTCTTTATTCCTTCAGTCTCATCTTCCATTTCGGTAAGTTCGTGGTAGTGGGTAGCAAAGAGTGTCTTTGCACCTATTTTGTTTGCCACGTATTCAAGTACTGCCTTTGCAATACTCATACCGTCGAATGTGGAAGTACCTCTACCAATTTCATCAAGGATTATGAGGCTGTCCTTTGTTGCATTCTTAAGGATGCTTGCAATCTCGGACATTTCAACCATGAATGTTGACTGTCCAGATGCTAGGTCATCTGATGCGCC
>DCGS01000071.1:9738-9924 GCA_002314645.1 Ruminococcaceae bacterium UBA1772 | reverse complement strand
GACTCTTTCAATATATAATAAATTAAGTACATGACTATAATACACAATATATAGTGATTAGTCAATTGAATGGGCACAACATTTGGATATAAAACTGTAAGAAAAAGGCAATGTGTTTTTGTATATTTTAACTGTTTCTCATGTTTCACAGCATTTAATCATTAAAAGAGCAAACAGTGGCAAAAC
>DCGS01000071.1:2830-9618 GCA_002314645.1 Ruminococcaceae bacterium UBA1772 | reverse complement strand
ACCTTATATTGTCTTCTTGAATTTCCTGCCACAATATATAGTGGTTTTTCAATGACATACACTAAAAGACCAGTTGATCTTAAAGCTCTGGCAAATTCGTAATACAAATTCTTCCACCATCTGAGTAATGTAAACATAAAGGGTCCTTTCTAAAACGTCAGCCGCAACAGAACATTTGTTCTGCTTATATATTAATACCATTTATATATAAAGTCAAATAAAAAAGAGATTGATGAAAAAATCATCAATCTCTTTTTGTTAAAGGTTAACTACTCTTGTACATAAATGTTCAATGAGTTTCTTTTCATGACTTATAACAACAACGCCCATATCATTTTCTTTTGCATATTCTAATACAACTTGCCATATTTGTGCTTGAGTAATAACATCAAGCATTGTTGTCATTTCATCACATATAAGGAATTTTGTTTCAGGTGAAAGTGCTCTTAGCACACAGAATCTTTGAAGTTCTCCTCCTGACAGTTCTGACGGCCATCTATTAAGCCAAGATGGCTGAATTCCCATTTTTTCAATATCCGCACTAGAAGGAGTCCAAGCCTCATTAAGAATCTTTTTCATCTTCCATTTAGGATTAACCGCCTTTTCTGGATGCTGGAATATTAGTTGAACTGGAGAGAAACATTTTTTAGGAAGCGGTGCACCATCAATAGTTACAGTGCCTTCCTTTGGTTCTAAGAAGCCTGCTAATACTTTTCCAAGTGTTGATTTACCAAATCCACTTGGCGCAACAAGTCCAACTACTTCACCGCTTGCAACTTCAAAGGTTACGTTTTCCAAAATTGGCTTTTTAGGATTATAAGCAAAACTAACATTTTCGGCTTTAAGTAGCATGATGACACCTTACCTTTCCTTCACGAAGCGTCTGCAAGGATGGTCTGTCAGTTTTACAGATATCTGTGCAAATAGGGCAACGTTCATAAAATAGGCAACCGTCTCTAAGGTCTCCAGGCATTGGCTGAACACCTGGTATTGGTTTAAACTCGTTATCTGGCATAGCAGCAAGAAGTGCTTTTGTATATGGATGCCTAAGTTTTGATCCATCGCCAGACATTTCTTCAATTTTTGCAACCTCTAATGTACTTCCGGCATAAAAAATAGCAATATTATCTGCGATTTTCTTTGCGGCATTAATGTCATGCGTAATCATAAGAACTGCAGCACCTTCATCTGTAATCCTTCTGAAGTCTGTAAGCACCTCTTCTAAAGATGCCTCATCAAGGCCAGGCGTTGGTTCATCTGCAATTATGATTTTACTATTTGCAAGAGTCGCAGTAGAAAGTAAAACTCTACGAGCCATACCGCCAGACAGTTGATGTGGATAATAGTCATACACCTCTGGCTTTAACCCGTATTTTTCAAACACCTCAATTACAAGTTTCTTCTTTTCCTCTTTTGATTTACCTGAGAATCTTAAAGATGTCTCGACTTGTTTGCCGACCTTTAAAAGTGGATCAAGATAATTAACAGACTGAGGAATTAAAGAAATGGTCTGTCCACGAAGCTTGATAATATCTTCTTTATTAATTAATTTTCCCTCATAATACATATTTCCGTACACAGTTGCATTATAAGGAAGAATACCCATTATGGCATGTGCCAAAAGACTTTTACCAGAGCCTGATGAACCTACAACTGCAAGTATTTTTCCAGAGTAAAGCTCAATATCAAGATTTGTAATTACGTGAAGTTCGGTTCTTTCTGTACCTTTTTTATACTGAGAGAAAGAGACACCAAAATCTTCTACTCTAAAAATTGGAGAATTAGACATTATGGCACCTCCTATATCTTGTACGCTGTAGCTGGATCGAAAATACGTTGAAGGCTATTTCCGAGCTGTGAAACTACAAGCGAAAGAGCAATTAAGGTAAGACCTGGGAAAAATGCAAGCCACCACTGACCACTTGTTAAATACTTCATAGATTCTGCAAGTATTACACCAATTGCTGGTTCATGCGGAGGAAGTCCAAACCCAAGGAAGGTAACAGAGGCCTCGTGTATGATTGCATGAGGAAATACTAAAATGGTTCCTACAACGAGCTGTGGGATTACATGTGGTAGCAGGTGAGTTATACAAACTGTTATTTTACTCTTACCAAACTTGTACGCGGTCTTTACATATTCGGACTCCATTGTTTGAATTGTCTCTGCTCTAATTACTCGAGTAAGAGAAGTCCAGTGAGTGGCGGCAACGCCTATAACAATTCCTTTAAATCCACCGCCGAATGCAATGGAAATAAGAATAACAAGAATTGTGTGAGGAATGGACATTACAAGGTCTACAAGCCATGCAACAGCCTCATCAACAACTCCGCCAAATATAGGGCCAATAATTCCAAGTACAACCGCAATAAGGCTACTAGTTAACGAACAAAGTAATCCAACCCAAATACTAAGATTTAATCCTTTAAGTGTGCGAAGAAGCATATCTCTTCCCACCCAGTCAGTACCAAATAAATGGTCCGCACTTGGGGCCTGATTTATATTCGTTAAGTCTGTCATTATTGATTCAATTGGAATTAATCGACCAGCAATCATTATTAAGACTACAATCAAAGAGAAAAATATAGCACTAATAATAGCCTTTTCTCTTACACCTAATCTTTTTGTCTTAATCATTTTTCATGTGCCCCCTCTCTAATGCGAGGATCAATTACAAAATAAAGAATATCTGCAATTGCATTTCCCACAAAAACAAAGAGAACACTAATAAGGGTTATACCCATAAGAAGAGGCATATCTCCTCTAAGACCAGCAAGAACGGCTGCGTTTCCAAGCCCTGGATATGAAAATACCTGTTCAACGAAAACCGCACCACCAAACAGTTCACTAAAAGATAAAAATTGAACTGTTATTGCTGGAAGAGAAACATTTCTTAATAGATGTTTTCTTATAATACTATAATTACTTTCGCCACGTGCGTGAGCAAAAAGTACATAGTCTGATTCCATTATTTCAATTGTTTTCTCCCTTGTATGAAGACAAATACTTGCAATACCAACAACTGAAAGCGTTAGTGCTGGAAGTATCATATGACTAATTTTATCCATAATGCTTACTTCCGATGCAAGTGTGCCAATAGGAACACTGAGGCCTACTGGGAACCATCCAAGGTTTACGCAGAAAACAATTATTACTAAAATTCCAAGCCAGAATGTTGGCGTGGAAATTAAGATGTGACAATATCCTGTAATTAACTTATCTGCTAACTTTCCCTTTTTTACGCCAGCTAAAATACCCAAAGCAAAACCGATTATGCCTGACAAAAACCAAGCTACAACCATAAGGGCAACTGAAGAACCAAACTTCTGGCCTATAACATCCATTACAGGTCTTCTGTAAATAAACGACTCTCCCCAATCGCCTTGTATCATGTTCGTAAACCAGCTAAAAAAGCGTGTAAGTGGAGGCTCATTGAGCCCCCACTTTTCTGCAATTAATGCGCGCTGTTCAGCGCCTACTTTTGTACTGGTTCCCACATATGCTGTAACAGGATCTATTGGAGACATTTGTACCAAAGTGAAAGTTAATATCATAACAGCTAAGTAAAGAATTACTAAACGAAGCAATTTCTTAGATGCATAAGAAACTGCACTTTTACTGTTAAGCATATTATTTTATCTCCAAATTATTTTGTCCAATTCCATTCAACAACATTGTCGAAAATTCTTCCGCCATGTGGCTGAACAACTGGCTGACCAAATGAGAAGCCTTCTGCTGCAAGATATACATGATCTGCATTTACAAGCCAGCAGTATGGAGCATCGCCCTTAGGAGATGCATACTCCTGTAAAGCCTTCCAGTATGAAAGTGCCTCTGCTTCATCCTTTGCTTCTAAAGCTTTATCAATGATTGCATCGCCCTTAGGATTTGAGTAAACACCTGAGTTATCCCAAGCAACCTCACCGCCAGCAATGCCGCCATAGTAAAGGTTATAAAGCTCTGATGGATCGCCTGAACCAAATCCATAGAATACTGCTTCCTTGTGAATTTCATCAAGAATTGTATCCCAAGTCTTAAGTTCAAGAGTAATTTCAATGCCAATGCTCTTTGCTACCTTTACAAATTCAAGAGCCATTTCCTGTCTATATTTTCCTTCTGTATAAAGAAGTTTAAATGATGCCTTTACGCCATCCTTTTCAACAATACCGTCATTGTCAGAATCAGCCCAGCCACCATCAGCAAGGATCTTCTTGGCTGCATCTACATTACCGTATTCATCTGCACTAAGTGCTGTATTTTCATTCTGCCATGGCATCTTTTCAAGACCAGTTGTTGAAACTGTACCATAGCCATTAAGAACACCCTTTACAATCTGTTCTCTATCAACAGCAGCGTTAAGAGCCTGTCTAATTGCAAGGTCACTTGTTACATTGTTACCCATGTAAGCACCGTCTTTAGCCTTGTCGCCAGTGTCCTTAATCATTGGGAAACATACGCCATAGCATTCAATACTTGGAATATCAATTACTGTTGCTCCTGGCACTTCCTTATTTGCAAGAGTACCATTGATTTCAGCTACGTCTACAGTTCCTTTTTCAATTGCAGCTACAGCAGCATCTGTATCAAGGAAAGCAAGTGTAAGCTGAGAAATCTTAGCCTTTTCTCCATAGTAATCTTCATTTGGAGTAAGGATAATCTGCTGACCCTTATCCCACTGAACAATCTTGTATGGACCAGAACCTACAGGATTATCCTTGAATGAATCGTTATATGCATGTTCTGGAACAATTCCTAAATAACCCATTCTTTCAATGAATGGTGAGTAAACTCTTGTTAAGTGGAAAACAACTGTTGTGTCATTAGTTGCTTCAACCTTGTCAATAATTGTAAGGTCAATATCAGCACCTGCAACCTTTGCCTGATTATAAGTGAAAGCTACGTCTGATGCCTTAACTGTTGTACCATCAGTGAACTTTGCATCGTCTCTGATTGTTACAGTCCAAGATAGTTTGTCATCTGATACTGAGTAACCTGTTGCAAGGTCACCCTCCCAGCCAAGAGCCTTATCTCTCTTGAAAAGGGTTGAGAAAATAAGCTTTGTAACTGAACCATGTCCGCCTGTAACTGAATCAAAGCCACCTTCTGGCTCTGAGCCAATTGCAGCTACAAGCTGATTATTTTCTTTTCTTTGTTCTCTTGCTGACTTCTCTTCATTTGCACCCTTTGAGCAACCAAAGAATGAAAAAACTAAAACAAGAGAAAGAAGTAACGCTATAATACTTTTTATGTTTTTCATTTGTATTCTCCTCTTTCGTAAAAATTACAGCAAAAAAAGGGTAACACAACGAAACTAGCTTTCACAAGCCCCGTGGGGGGTTGTTTTTTTGAAAAAATTTAAAAAGGTCAGTTCTTTCGAACTGACCTTTTTGTTAGTATATTTGGTTTATTATTTATTATTAGAATGACTAAGGAATGCCTTGAGTCTGTCTGTTTTTGGATTGTTGATAAGGTCTTCTGCTGGACCCTGTTCAGCAATAACACCGCCATCCATGAATATAATGTTATCTGCTACATCTCTAGCAAAGCCCATTTCATGAGTTACAATTACCATTGTAGTTTTCTTGTCAGCGAGTTCACGAATAACTCTTAAAACTTCACCAGTAAGTTCTGGGTCAAGGGCTGATGTTGGTTCGTCAAAGCAGAGAATATCCGGCTTCAAAGCGAGCGCTCTAGCAATGGCAACACGCTGCTGCTGACCACCTGACAACTGGTGTGGATAGTGGTCGGCTCTATCTGAAAGTCCCATTTGGGAAAGAAGTTCGCGTGCTTCTTTTTCAATGTCAGCATAAATCTGCTTCTTGTTAGCCTTAAAATCCGGCTGTTCTTTTGCAAGAAGTTGTGGGCTGAGCATTATATTTTCAAGCGCTGTATACTGTGGGAACAAGTTGAAAGACTGGAATACCATTCCAAAGTGAAGACGTTTTTTACGAACGTCTTTTTCTTTTTGAGTCGATTCATCAGCTGCGTCAAAAATGAGTTCATCGCCAACGTAAATTCTTCCGCTATCTGGTGTCTCAAGGAAGTTGAGGCAACGAAGAAGTGTTGTCTTACCAGAACCAGATGAACCAATAATGGCAAGTGCCTGACCCTGTTCAAGTCCAAAGCTTATATCCTTTAAGACCTTAGTTTCGCCAAAGTTCTTTTCAATATTTTCAACCTTTAAAATTTCCATTCGTCACCCCTCCTTATCTAAAGAAATCAAGTTTCTTCTCAAGTCTACCAAGGAGAATTGTTAAAATTCCTGTGAAGACGAGATAGTAAATTGCTGTGAAGAAAAGTGGCCAAATGGCACCAGAAATACCCTGTGAGCCCTTGAGGAAAGCCTGTCCTGCCCAAATTACTTCCTGAAGAGCAATAATACGGGCGAGCGATGTATCCTTAACAAGAGTTATTATTTCATTTGAAATAGGAGGAAGTATTCTTTTTACTACTTGAAGAAGTTTAACCTTGAAGAAAATTTGGCTCTTTGTCATACCAAGAACCAAACCAGCCTCATCCTGTCCTTTTGGAATTGACTGAATACCTCCGCGGAATATTTCTGAAAAGTAGCATGAATAGTTAAATATAAATGCAACCATTGAAGCAAGGAAACGGCCGTCTTCGCCGCCGCCCCAAACAGGATTATGAAGTACAAGACCAGGGAAATAGTAAATAATTAAGAGTTGTATCATTAAAGGAGTTCCACGTACAACCCATACAACAAACTTTGTAAAATACTGAATTGGCTTTATTCTTGACATTGAGCCAAAAGAGATAATAAGTCCAAG
>DCGS01000071.1:1670-2753 GCA_002314645.1 Ruminococcaceae bacterium UBA1772 | reverse complement strand
ACATTCAGTGACGCAAAAACAATTGGAAACTGTTCAAAAAATAGTGACATAAATACCACCTTTAAATAGATTAATAAGCAGAGGACACCGTGGTGACCTCTGCTTTAATTAACAATTAAGTTTTCAGAAGATTATTTAGGCTGTGCAGCAAGGATGTCTGTAATGTCATACTTTTCTGCGCACTTCTGGAAATCAGCATAGTTTGACTTGAAGAAGTCATTGAATGCAGCAGCAAGATCTGAACCCTTTCTGAAACCTACACCATAGTCTTCAGATGTAAGTTCAGCTGTGTAAGTAAGATCTGCATAACCTGTACCTTCACCTGTCATAGCCTTAGCCATTGAAAGGTCAATAACAGCAGCGTCAGCTGTACCTGACTTAACTTCCATAAGAGCTGTAGCCTGATCCTTTACTGGAGTAGCCTTAAGACCAGCGTCTGTAGCAGCTTCTTCACCAGCTGAACCTGCTTCTACAGCAAATGTGAGTTCCTTGCAAGCGTCTGCAGTAGCATACTTTTCAGCGTCTGCAGCCTTAACAATAACAACCTGCTTATTTGAGCAGTAGGCGTCTGAGCATGCCATAGCAGCTGTTACTTCTGGAGTAAGAGTCATACCATTCCATACGCAGTCAATTGACTTACCGTCAAGTTCCATAACCTTGTTATCCCAGTCGATTTCAACGAATTCAACTTCAACGCCAAGGCTCTTTGCAAATGCTGTAGCCATGTCAGCGTCAAAACCAATCCAGTTACCATCAGCATCCTGATAGTCCATTGGCTCGAAGTCTGTAATACCAACTACAAGCTTACCGTTTGCCTTTACATACTCCATGTCTGTCTGTTCCTTTGCAGGTGCTTTGCTACAAGCAGCAAAAGCGAAAGCAAGAACAAGAGCCATAACAAGAGCTAAGATTCTCTTTGTATTTTTCATTTTAATACGTCCCCTATCTATTATTTAATTAAGACATTTACCATATTAGCATAGTAACGTGCTAAAGTAAAGTAAAAAATGAGTCAATTGGGGACGGTTCTTTTTGACTCACTTCTGAGAAATAAAAAACGCCTCGGTTTAAAACCGAAGCGTT
>DCGS01000071.1:0-1611 GCA_002314645.1 Ruminococcaceae bacterium UBA1772 | reverse complement strand
ATTTTGGCAAGGCCAAAATAAATAAGAAGACTGAGTGAATCGACAAGAGTCGAAATAACTGGACCAGCAATAACAGCTGGGTCAATCTTAAGAACCTTGGCAAGCATTGGGAGCGTACAACCAATCATCTTTGCCATAACTACTGCAAAGAACATGGATACGCTGACAACAACGTAAATCATCATTGCGCCCGTTCCGCCAATTACAATCATACGAACAAAGTTTGCAGCACCTAAAATAAGACCGCAGATAATGGCAACACGAATTTCCTTCCACATTACCTTAAAGCAATCCTTAATTTCAATTTCACCAAGTGCCAAGGAACGAATGGCAATTGTTGAACTCTGGTTACCTGCGTTACCACCAGTACCAGTAAGAATTGGAATGGATGCTGTAAGACCTGTTACAACCGCAAGCATATCTTCAAACGAAGAAATAATAGAGCCTGTAAGAGTTGCAGAAATCATGAGAACCAAAAGCCAGCCGATTCTGTTCTTAACAAGGGTGAAAACTGGAGTTTTAAGATACTCCTCGTCTGATGGCAAAAGGGCAGCCATCTTTTCAAAGTCCTCGGTGGTCTCGTCTTCAATGATATCCAAGATGTCATCGATAGTAACAATACCAACAAGTCTATTCTCATTGTCAACAACAGGAACTGCAAGAAGGTCATAATGCTTAACTACTTCTGCTACCTCTTCCTGGTCATCCGAAGTCTTAACTGTAATAAGTTGTCTTTGGTCATCCATGATGTCACGGATAAAATCAGTCTTATCATGGAAAATAAGATCTGACAAATCAAGTGTACCAATAAGATGACGACTGTTGTCTATTACATAACATGTGTAGATTGTTTCTTTATCTACACCAGTGTGACGAATGTGGCCTATTGCCTCTTCAACAGTAAGTCTGTCATGGAGTTCAACCATTTCATTTGTCATTATGCTTCCAGCAGAATTCTCTGGATACTGAAGAAAGGTGTTAATCATCTTTCTCATTTCAGGGTCTGTATTTTTCAAAACCCTAGTTACGACGTTCGCTGGTACCTCCTCAAGGAAGTCGACAACGTCGTCCAAGTAAAGTTCATCAAAAAGCTTTGCAACTTCGGCATCTGTAATGGATATAACAATGTTCTCCTGGTTTTCAGATTCCAAGTATGCAAATACTTCTGCTGATAAATCCTTTGGAAGAATGCGGAACACCTTGATCATTTGATCTGTTTCAAGCTCTTCAAGGAATTCAGCAATATCTACTTCATTCATTTCAGAAAGATCTGAACGAAGAGCAGAAAAATCTCCTTTTGCAAAGAGATTCTTTAGAATATCAAATAATACATTATTTGTTCCTTCCATAATAAAAACCCCCAATCCTTCACACAGGACTGGAGGCTCAAAAAAGCGTAAGACTAGTCAAAGGATAAATCCTTTAACCTTAGCACTTAACAGAGGTGTTCCGCCTATGTGATATTTTTTTCATGCGTCGTAAATTACCGTCGCCGTCCAAGCGTTCCACCTCCAAGAAATATTACATATTTATAATGCACGTTAAGTGTAAACCTATAAAGTATATAAGTCAACAAAAAAATAAGCAAATATATTAGCCCTTAAACTGATA
>DCGS01000067.1:1201-4238 GCA_002314645.1 Ruminococcaceae bacterium UBA1772 | reverse complement strand
ATTATATCAGTTGGAGATGGTAATGCAATGTATAATTATTTAATAATGTATGGTTTTAAAAAAATACCGGGTATCTATTGATACCCGGTATTAATTGTTATGTTATCTTATGAGTAATAGTTCTAGACTATATTCTCATGCAGATATCCCATGCTCTCCAGATAACGGTTCTGAGGTTACCGATAGCAACACAGTCACCAACTCTGTGAACATGAGCAGACTGCCAACCTTCAACTGGAGTTGGGATGAAGCCAACACCGTTGATAACAGCGTCACATTCCTGCTTGAACTCTTTTTCAGGAGTCTTGATCATGCAGTAACCATCACCGATTTCAGTGATTGTTGAGTGCAAGTATGTAGGAACCTTATGATACTTCATAGCATCACGGAGGAAGGAAGTATTAGCAAGAGAAGTTGCCTGTGCAGCAACGAGGTCTCCGCCGTACTCTACGATGATAGGCTGAGTTTTGCCAGCAAGAACCATGTCATATGCTGCTTCGCAGGAAGACTGGCCACCGCCGAGGAATACTGCAACCTTACCAACATCCTTCTTCTCACGGAGAAGCTGTCTGAATGTAACAGTCTTTTCGAATCCAGGAATCTTAGGCATTGTTCTTGGAACAGAACCAGATGCTACGATAACTTCGTCGAACTCTGTCTTAAGTGTTGCAACGTTCTTAATCTCTGTGTTGAGACGAACGTCGATGTTATTTCTAACGAGCTCATCTTTGTACCATGCGATGAGTTCTTTATCATGCTCTTTGAAGCTCATGGAAGAAGCTGTGATGAACAAACCACCAAGAACGTCTTCCTTCTCGAACAATACAGGGTTGTGGCCTCTCTTCTTAAGAACGAGAGCACATTCCATACCGCCGATACCGCCGCCAACAACAGCAACTCTCTTAGCTTTCTTAGCTGCTACGAGTTTATAACGGTTGTGCTGCATTGTAGGTGGGTTAAGAGCACAACGACCAAGGTGAAGTGAATCGCCGAGAGACTGAATGTTCTCAGTGCCTTCATTCTTAGCAAAGTTGAAGCAACCATTGTGGCAACGGATGCAAGGACGAATTTCGTTCTCTTTGCCAGCTTTGATCTTTGTGATCCAGTTTTCGTCAACGAGGTTCTGACGAGCAATTGCCATAGCGTCAAGACGACCTGCAGCAATTTCTTCAGCTGCCTTTACAGGATCCATACGGCCTGCGCAAGCAACAGGAGCGTTTGTGAAGTTCTTGATATGCTCAACGTCTGCGAGGTTGCAGTTATCAGGCATGTACTGTGGTGGATGTGCCCAGTACCATGCATCGTAAGTACCGTTATCGCAGTTGAAGAAGTTGTAGCCAGCATCTTCAAGAATCTTAATAGCTTTTTCGGATTCAGCCATATCACGACCGAACTCTTCGAACTCTTCGTAAGGCATTGCGCCCTGACGCCAGCCCTTTGTGCAAGAGCGAACGGAGTAACGGAGAGATACAGGGAAATCGTCGCCAGCCTGTCTGTGGATGGACTGTACGATTTCTGTAGCGAAACGAAGACGGTTCTCAAGGGATCCGCCGTACTGGTCGTTACGGAAGTTCATGTTTGCGATAGCAAACTGGTCGAGGTTGTAACCTTCGTGAACAGCGTGGATTTCAACACCATCGAGGCCTGCTTCACGGAGTTTCTTAGCTGTAGCACCAAAGTGCCATACCATTTCCTGAATCTCTTCGATTGTGAAAGGACGGGAATTCAGGTTGTCTGCCCAACGGTTTGGAGTTGCAGAAGCTGATGCGCAGCTGTACTGAACGTCAACAACAGGGCTAGCAAGTTTATTGAGGAGGTCGTTTCTTGCAAGAGCTGCCATCCAAGGAGTAACAGCCATTGAACGTCCGAAACCACCAGCGAGCTGGATGAAGAGTTTTCCACCAGTCTTGTGGTACTCATCCATATAAGGCTTAAGTGCACGGTACATCTGCTTATTCTGGTCAAGCCATTTTCTACCCATTGTATCACGGATAACCTGCATGCCAGGAAGAACAAGACCTACACCGTCTTTTGCTCTCTTGAGAAGGAAGTCAGATGCTTCTGCGTCAAGATGTGATGGCTCAAGCCAACCAAACAAGGAAGTACCGCCCATTGAGCACTGAACGATACGGTTTGGAATCTCTACTTCTCCGATTTTGAACGGAGTAAACAAAGGTTCATAAACTTTATTCATTTCTTTAATTACCTTTCTTTCTTAATATTCCGTTCATTACGGAAGCATTGCTCTAACGAAGTGAATTGGCCACTGGATAAAGTCACCGAGTAATCTAGCAACTTCCTGAGCCTTAAGGAGTTTGTCTTCATACATAGCGTTGAAGTACTTGTCCTTAATTTTGTCTTTGCAGATGTAAGCACCAGCTGCGCCTGTACCTGCAAGGCATACTAGAACTTTTAAAGCTTTCTTCATTTTAACTAGTTCCCTCCTCTTTAAAATGTTTAATTTGCCTTCTGCCGTAGCAGAATTAAAATATTAGATTCAATTATCTAATATATAAAATTGCAAGTTATATATTAACACTTTTTGTGCATTGTGTAAACACTTATGTTTATGTCAGTTTTGTAGTATTTTTCGCTATATTATTGTGACAAATACATATATTTTAAATGCAAAACAAGGACAATATGATGAATTATTGTGAAATTTACTAACCTCAAAATTTGGAAAACACCATAATTGTTACACATTGTAATTTTTGTATAGTAAAAATGACAAGTGATATTTTATCTGTTTTTTTGTATAATTATGGCAGAAAAATGGAGAAAAGGACAAAATGTGGAATAAATTAAAAGAAAAAGGGTACCCAATTGTACTTTATGGCACCGGTAACGCAGCGGATAAAATCATTGATGAACTGAATAATAGGGGAATTGAGATATCCGGAATATTTGCGAGTGACGGTTTTGTGCGTTCAAGGGAATTTAGAGGATTTCCTGTTATGTCTTATGCCGAAGCTAAAAGCAAATTTGGTTCAATGAGGGTTCTTCTTTGCTTTGGCAGTCACAGAAAAGATGTTAT
>DCGS01000067.1:0-1109 GCA_002314645.1 Ruminococcaceae bacterium UBA1772 | reverse complement strand
GAGTTTGATAGAGTCAGACATATGCTTGCGGATGATAAGAGCAGGCAGGTTTTGGATGAACTTATTGAATTTAGATTAAGTGGAAAGATTGAGCACCTGATTGACTGCGAAACAGACGATGATGAAAACTGGGGATTACTGGAGCTAACAGATAATGAAACATATATGGACCTTGGTGCATATACAGGCGATACTGTGGACATGTTTTTGTCAAAGGTTAACTCTTATAATAAGATAGTAGCAGTTGAACCGGACAACAGAAATTTCAGAAAGCTGAATGAAAGCTTACATTCTCTTGATAGATGCATTCAGATTAATAAGGCAATTTCAAACGAAGATGGCACCATGGAGTTTTCAAAAGGAAACGGCAGAGGCGGGGCCAATGGAAAAGGAAAATGTAATATCATAGAATGCTCAAGCATAGACAGTTTAGCTAATGAGTATTGTATAGATGTCAGTTTCATAAAGTATGATCTAGAGGGGCAGGAAAGACTTGCCATAGAAGGCGCAAAAAAAACGATAGAAAACAATAAACCTAAAATGCTTATTGCTGCCTATCACAGACTTGAAGATTTGTGGTCAATTCCAATTCAGGTAATGGATATACGAAGTGATTATAAAGTTTATTTACGTCATAGCCCATGTATTCCATGTTGGGAAGTTAACTATTATTTTATTTGAGAAAATAGGACACGTCTTTTGACGTGTCCTAAGTTTTAGAATTCTAAGTTTTCTCCGGTTTCCTTGTTGAAAATATGAGCAACATTTCCGCCAAATATCATATTTACTTCGCTTCCCATTGCAAAGTGAGTATCTTCTCCGCATGTAGGAACAATGACAATGTAATCTTTTCCGTCAGCGGTAATATGAAGATGAATTGATGAACCCATTAATTCGCTTACATCAACTGTTCCTTTTATACCATCTGCGCAAAGCATTATATGGTCAGGTCTTACGCCAAGTGTGATATCCTGTTCGGCAACATCTTTTGATGAAAGTCTTTTTTGTTTGTCTTCTGAAAGCTCAACACATACGCCTAATGATTCAACAAAGTATTTGCCTTCTTTTTTTACAAGCTTTGCATCGAAGAAGTTCATTTGCGGAACTCC
>DCGS01000031.1:5641-8875 GCA_002314645.1 Ruminococcaceae bacterium UBA1772 | reverse complement strand
GCTTGAAGATGTATTCCCATGCAATGTTCCAACACCAAAGATTGGACTTCCAACATTTAACTTCGAATCAACAGAAGAGAGATGTGCAAAGAACAAGGTTTCAAAGCCACACGTACTCATTCCTGTATTCCCAGGCACAAACTGTGAATACGACACAGCTAAGGCTTTTGAAAGAGCTGGCGCTGAGGCTGAAATCTTTGTTATTAATAACCTTGACTCAAAGGGAATTGAGAAGTCAGTATCTGACTTTGCTGAGTCAATTAGAAAGTCACAGATTGTCTTCATTCCAGGTGGTTTCTCAGGCGGTGACGAACCAGACGGTTCAGGTAAGTTCATTACTTCATTCTTTAGAAACCCTGAAATTAAAGATGCTGTTACAGATCTTCTTGAAAACAGAGACGGTCTTATGGGTGGTATTTGTAACGGATTCCAGGCTCTCATTAAGCTCGGTCTTGTACCATATGGAAAGATTATAGATACAGATGAAAATTGCCCAACACTTTCATACAACACAATTGCAAGACACCAGTCTAAGATTGTTAGAACAAAGCTTTGCTCTAACAACTCTCCATGGCTTAAGTTTGCAAATGTAGGAAGCGTTGTAAACGTTCCAATTTCACACGGTGAAGGACGTCTTCTTGCATCTGAAGAACTTCTTATGAAGCTTGCTGAAAATGGTCAAATCCTTACACAGTATGTTGATGTTGATGGCAATCCAACAATGGATATTCAGTACAATCCAAATGGTTCAACTCTTGCAGTTGAAGGTCTTCTTTCTCCAGACGGAAGAGTATTTGGTAAGATGGGTCACTCAGAACGTATTGGTTCTGGACTCTACAAGAATGTAGTTGGCGAATATGATTTGAAGCTCTTCGAATCTGCTGTTGCTTACTTCAAATAATTACAAAGCCCGGTCGAAGGATCGGGCTTTTGTTTTGTAATTTATTACATTCAAGTTAAGAATCTGTAATTCGCTTTATTTGTGTTTTTGAATGTGTTAAACTCTTTATGTAGTAAATTTTGGAGGACATATTTTGGATAATAACTTAGATTTAACTAACCTCATTGAAGATGAGGAAAAGGCTCGAAAGGGTCAAAAGGTTGCTGACAAGTTAATAAAGATTTCACAGTATGGACTTTTAGTGTTAGTTATTGTTTCTGCTGTATTTTGCATAAATGCATATAGTAATGGACATCTTGATTCCATTGAAGCAATGAGGGCTTATATTTCTTCGTTTGGTGGATGGGGATTTTTAATTCTCACCGCATTCCAAACAATGCAAGTAATTATTCCATTTCTTCTTTGTCAGCCAGGTTATGCAGTAGGTGGTATGCTTTTTGGAACTATACCAGGCTTCCTTTGCAACTATATTGGTATTTCACTCGGAACAATACTTGCATATTATTTAGCAGCAAAATATGGTGTTGCTTTCGTTAAAAGACTCGTTTCTGAAGAAACATATGACAAGTATTATAACTGGGCAAATTCAAAGCCTAACTACTTTTTGTTTATGACACTTGCATTTCTTCTACCATTTTTCCCAGATGACTTTTTAGCCTTTTTATCAGGACTTTTGAAGGTTGATTTTAAGAAGTACATAATTGTAACAATAGTAACAAAGCCATGGTGTATATTTGCTTATTGTTATCTCTTTGAAAAGTTCGGTGAAGCAGTATTTACTTCGGGTCTATTTTAAACAAAACTCCAGGTGTTTTTTTGGCACCTGGAGTTTCTTGTTTTCTTGACCTTAAGTACATTTAATGGTAAAATTTATAAGTATTATTTTTATAAAAAAAGGTGAACGAAATGGATAAATTTTATGAAATTACAATTGAAGGTGTTACAAGACAGCTTCCACTTTGTGAGGTAAATGAACACCTTGATATTGCAGCATTCGTAATTTTTGGAGATGTTGAAATGACAGTTGCAGCTGCTACTGGTATTTTAAAGAAGGCTCCAGAATTCGACTATGTTTTAACAGCAGAGGCAAAGGGTATTCCTCTTGGTTATGAAGTTGCTCGTCAGTCAGGCAAGCCATACTTCGTAGCAAGAAAGGGTACAAAGCTCTACATGAAGGAAGTATTTGGCGTTGAAGTTCGCTCAATTACAACTGACAGAGACCAGCATTTGTATCTTGATAAAGCAGAAGCAGACAAAATGAAGGGCAAGAGAGTTCTTATTGTTGATGACGTTATTTCAACAGGTGAATCTCTCAAGGCTGTAGAGGCTCTTTGTGAAAAGGCTGGCGCTAACATTGTTGGTAAGTGTGCAGTTCTTGCAGAGGGCGACGCTAAAGATAGAGACGACATTATCTATCTTGAGCCTTTGCCACTCTTCTTTAAATAATATTTAAGGAGAATTTTTATGGAAGAAATTAAAACAGAAGAAAAGAAACAAGGCTTTATTTCAAGAATTGATGATAAAGCAGAAGCAAAGGGTGGAGCAGTTAAGACCTTATGGCAAATTGTAAAGTTCCTTGTAGTTTCGCTTGGAGTAACAATAATCCAGCTTGTTCTTGCTAATCTCCTTCCACTTATTTTTGATAGTGTAACAGCAACACTTCCAGGATTCCTTCAGGCAATCTTTGTACCAGATTCTATATTTGATGTTTCAACTGAGTCTGGAGCTGCTGATTATGCAAAATATGTAGTTGCTGGCGTGGTAACATGGGGTTATGTTCTTCCATTTTTCCTTTCTAATGCAATTGCAAATATTTATGGTTACATACAAAACAAGAAGACAACATTCAAATCAGATGCTCCAACATACTGTTTTGTAATTTACATTCTTCTTATTTGTGCTCTTATTCTTTTCTCAACATGGCTTCAAGCCTTTGTATATGGATGGCTTTCAAATCTTGGCGTTGCAGCACTTTCAAGTCTTGCTCGTACAATTGCAGGTCTTGCTGCTGGAATGGTTCAAATGCTCATCCTGTTCCCAATGGAGAAATTTGTTCTTCTTAAAGAAAGAAAAACAGAAGAATAAGATAATACAGACTGACAGGTTTTCTGTCAGTCTGGCTTTTTGTTTTTGAGGTGATGTTAATGAATGATAAAAACAGAGCAATTATTTCAGTTATCTTAAAGGTAATGCTTATTATTTCTACAAGCGTAGGACTGTTTCTAAGCTTTACTTCCGCAGGTTTTATGGGTGGTTCAACTTTGTTCCTTTACTTTACAGTTCAAAGTAATATATGGATTGCCCTTTGTGACTTAATACTTGCCATTTGCTAC
>DCGS01000031.1:972-5566 GCA_002314645.1 Ruminococcaceae bacterium UBA1772 | reverse complement strand
GTGTCAATAACACTTACAGGCTTTGTCTACTGTTTCGTTTTAGCTCCAGCATTTATTGCTACAAACACATTTAACCCATTTGTGTTTAGCCAGGTGTTAGTTCACATTGTAACCCCAGTTCTTGCAATTATTGACTTCGTAGGATTCACTAGAGGGTATGAATTTACAAATAAAGAATCTTTATTTGCAACAATTCCACCTCTTTATTACTTAGGCTTCTCAATTGTAGGCTACAACCTTAACTGGGACTTTGGTGGGGGTGTAAACTTCCCTTACTTCTTCTTAAACTATGGTTCTCCAGTTGGTCTCTTTGGCTTTGGTGGAGAAGTACCATACTTTTTAGGTTCAGCATATTGGATTGCAATTATTGTTGTATTTGTCCTTCTTATTTCTTTGGCATTTATTAAAATTGTTAACAGAAGAATTAGAAAACTTCCAAATAGAATATAAGGTGAAAATATGAAAAATTATGACGTAATTATTGTAGGCGCAGGTCCAGGAGGAATCTTTTCTGCATATGAACTTATGCAGGGATCAAAGGATATTAAAATTGGTATTTTTGAGACTGGTAACTGTCTTGAAAAAAGAAAGTGTCCAATAGACGGCAAAACTGTTAAGAAATGTGTTCACTGTAACCCTTGTGCCATTATGAATGGTTTTGGCGGTGCGGGCGCATTCTCAGATGGTAAATACAATATTACTAATGAATTTGGCGGAACACTTTACGAGTACATTGGTAAAAAACGTGCAATAGAACTCATGGAGTATGTTGACACAATTAATATGAAATATGGTGGAGAAGGAACACATCTCTATTCAACTGCAAACTCTGAATTCAAGAGAATTTGTCTTCAACATGAGCTTCATCTTTTAGATGCCTCAGTAAGACACCTTGGTACAGACAAGAACTATGATGTACTTCAGAACCTCTACAATGAAATGAAGGACAGAGTAGACTTTTTCTTTAACTCACCAGTTAAGGATGTTCGTATTCTTGACAATTCACAGTATGAAATAACTGCATCAATTCAGGGAAAAGAAGATGAGCAGTTTGTGTGCGATAAATGCATTATTTCAGTTGGTAGAAGTGGTAGTAAATGGATGGAGAGTGTTTGTAAGAACCTCGACATTTACACAAGCTCAAACCGTGTAGATATTGGTGTACGTGTTGAACTTCCTGCAGAAGTATTCAACCCAATTACAGACGAACTCTATGAGAGTAAAATTGTCTATATGACTGAGAAATATCAGGATAAGGTTAGAACCTTCTGTATGAATCCAAAGGGTGCAGTTGTTACAGAGAACACCAACGGTATTATTACTGTTAACGGTCACAGCTATGAAAATCCAGAGCTTCACACAGAAAATACAAACTTTGCTCTTTTGGTTTCAAAGCACTTTACTGAGCCATTTAAGGACAGTAACGAATATGGTGAAAGTATTGCAAAGCTTTCAAACATGCTTGGTGGCGGCGTAATTGTTCAGCGTTTCGGTGACCTTATTCGCGGACAGCGCAGTACTGAAAAGAGAATTAATCGCTCATTCATTACACCTACACTCAGTGCAACTCCAGGTGACCTTTCACTTGTTATGCCAAAGAGAATTCTTGACGGCATAATTGAAATGATTTATGCACTTGATAAAATTGCACCAGGTACAGCAAACGATGACACACTTCTTTACGGTGTAGAAGTTAAGTTCTACAACATGGAAGTACAAATAGATGAACACCTTGAGACAAAGCACAAAAACCTCTTTATCATTGGAGACGGTTCTGGTGTTACTCACTCACTTTCACATGCATCTGCAAGTGGTGTTCATGTTGCAAGATATATTCTTGAAAATGCATAAGTGAATTTAAATTTATTTGGAGGTGAATCTTATGGAACTTCAAATTTCAGCGTTTAACCGCAAAGAGGTACTACAGTACCTCGGCTGGCGTGGAACTGAAATTACTAAAGATGTTGAAATGGCCATTAACAAGGCCATTGAAACTACAATGAATAAGATTCACCCTCGTTATATTTGGAAAGAGTTTGAAGTCGACAAATCAACTTGGACTCTCTCTGGCACAGACTTTGAACTAAAGGGAGAAAACATAAAAGAACTTCTTTCTTCTTCAAACTCTGTTATCTTGCTTGCTGCAACTCTTGGTCCTGAAATGGATAGAGAAATAACAAAAGCAGAGCCTAGAAGTCTTACAGATGCAATAATTCTTGACTGTTGTGGTTCTTCTGCAATTGAGTCTGTGTGTGACGAAGCAACTAAAACAATTCTAAAGTCATTACCAAATGACGTATATTTAACCGACAGATTTAGTCCAGGTTATGGTGACTTTCCACTTGAAAGTCAGGAAGGTTTAATTAAAATACTGGATACTTCAAGACGTATTGGTTTGACCTTGACTGAATCGCTCATTATGGTTCCAAGAAAATCAGTCACAGCGGTTATTGGTGTTTCAAAGGAACCACAAACTAAAAGATTTAGAGGTTGCGCGTACTGCAACATGTTTGAAAATTGTACTTATAGAAAGGCTGGTGGCTATTGTGGAAAAACATAAAATACAGTATTTAGATGGAGCAATGGGCACCATGCTTCAAAAGAGAGGACTAAAGCCTGGACATTGTCCTGAGGCGTTGAATATAACAGACAGAGACATTGTCGTTTCAATTCAAAAGGAATATGTTGAGGCGGGAAGCCAGTACATTTACGCAAATACTTTCGGTGCTAACAGATATAAAATCAAGGACTCAGGTTACACAGTAGACGAACTTGTGTCTGCTGGTATTTCTGTTGCAAAAGAGGCTACTTCTGGTACTGAAACTAAAGTCTGCCTTGACATTGGTCCAATTGGACAGCTTCTTGAACCATATGGACCACTTCTTTTCACAGAGGCTTATGACATCTTTAAAGAGATGATTGTAAGTGGTGAAAAGGCTGGCGCTGACGCAGTTGTATTTGAGACATTTACAGACCTTTATGAGGTCAAGGCAGCTGTTTTAGCTGCTAAGGAGAATTCTTCTCTTCCTGTATTTGTAACAATGTCATATGAACTCTCAGGCCGTACATTTACAGGTTGTAGTGTAAGGGCAATGGCAACTCTTCTTAATGGCCTTGGGGTAGATGCAATGGGTATTAACTGTTCTCTTGCACCTTCTGAAATTTATCCAATGGCAAAGGAATTGTCCACTTACACAAGTCTTCCTATTATTGTTAAGGCTAATGCAGGTCTTCCAGATCCTAAGACTGGAACATATAGCATAGATGCAAAAGAGTTTGCAGAAGAGCTTTTACCTTTTGTTGACTTGGGTGTTAGCTTCCTTGGAGGATGCTGTGGTACAACTCCTGAATACATAGAAGAAATAATTAAACTTACTAAAGATAAAGTGGCAAACGAGCACTATGCTTTGCCACAGTCTGTTGTGTGCACACCAACTAATGTAGTCGTAATTGACGGCGTCAGAACTATTGGTGAGCGCATTAACCCAACAGGCAAGAAACGTTTTTCACAGGCCATCCGTGAAAACGATCTTGACTACGTTGTTAAGCAAGCGGTTGAACAGGCTGACGCTGGCGCCGACATTTTAGACGTCAACGTTGGTGTGCCTGAAGTTAACGAGGCCGAAACAATTGTTAAGGTCATTCGTGCCATTCAGGCTGTAACAGACTTACCTTTACAAATTGACTCTTCAAGTGTTGAGGCACTTGAGGCAGGCCTTCGTGTTGTAAACGGAAAGGCCATTATTAACTCTGTAAATGGTGAGCAAGAGAAGTTGGATAAAATCCTTCCTCTTGCAAAGAAATATGGTGCAGCCGTTGTTGGTCTTGCAATGGATGAAAAGGGAATTCCAAAGACAGCAGAGGAAAGATTTATTATTGCTGAAAGAATTCTAAATGAGGCAAAGAAGTACGGCATTCCAAAGGAAGACGTATTTATTGACTGCTTAACACTTACCGTTTCAGCAGAGCAGGACAAGGCGGTTGAGACTTTAAAGGCAATGAGAAGAATAAGGGATGAGCTTGGTCTTCATCTTGTTCTTGGCGTATCTAATATTTCATTTGGATTGCCATATAGAGAACTTATTACTTCTGGCTTCTTAATGCTTGCAATGGAAAATGGTCTTGACCTTCCAATTATTAATCCAAATGTTGAAAGCATTATGGATACAATACGTGTATTTAACGTCCTTTATAATAGGGATCCTAATGCAGAGAAGTATATTGAAGCTTGTGCCAACAAGCCAACAGTAACACAGGTTGTAAATAGCTCTACGGGCGTGTCTAAGGCCTCAAGTAATGATGACCTTCATCCGTTAGTTAGATCGGTTGTAAAAGGCCTTCGTGAGGACTGTAGACGAATTACAAAGGAACTCCTTGAGTCTGGCATGACTGAAATGGAAATAATTAATACACTTCTCATTCCATCTCTAGACATTGTCGGAAAAAGATATGAAAAAGGGGAGCTTTTCCTTCCTCAGTTAATCAACTCTGCAAGTGCCGCAACAGAGAGCTTTGATGTAATAAAAACTCGAATTGCAAAAAATGGTGCAGACTCAGTTAGTCGTGGAAAAATTATTGTTGCAACAGTTAAAGG
>DCGS01000031.1:0-898 GCA_002314645.1 Ruminococcaceae bacterium UBA1772 | reverse complement strand
CTTTTAGATCTTGGTAAAGACGTTCCACCGGAACTTGTTGTTAAAACAGCAATAGAAGAGGATGTTAAACTTATTGGTCTTTCAGCTCTTATGACTACAACTCTTGTTAGTATGAAGGAAACTATAGATGCACTTCACGCTTCTGGACATGAGTGTACTGTATGGGTTGGAGGAGCCGTACTCACTCCTGAATACGCAAAGGAAATGGGTGCAGATTATTACGCAAAAGACGCTATGGAATCCGTTGAAATAGCAAAGAAGGTTTTAGGCTAATGAATATTCTTGAAAAAATAAAAAATGGACCTTTGCTCTTTGACGGAGGAATGGGCGTTTACTACAACAACAAATATGCAGACGGCACAACCTGTGAAGAGGCTAATTTAAAGTATCCTGAAAGAATACTTGAAATTCACAAGGAGTATATAGATGCTGGTGCAAATGCAATAAAGACAAATACATATGCAGCTAAGGATGAAGAAACAATAAAAGCTGCTTGTAGAATTGCAAATGAAGCTGTTTCTGGCAAAGATGTTTTAGTGTTTGCATCTATTGGTCCTATTATGGAAGAAGAGGATGAATCGCTCTATATTACTGCTGTAGATACTTTTATTTCACTTGGTATTAAGTATTTTGATTTTGAGACTTTTACTGATTTTGAAATACAAGAAACTCTTGCAAAAAGAATAAAAGAAAAGCTTGGAAATGAATCGTTTATTATTACATCTTTTGGCGTGTTGCCAGATGGATATTCAGCTAATGGATTTTCAGCTTCAACTTTAATTTCAAAGGCTTCAAATTGCGAATATGTTGACTGCGTTGGACTTAACTGTGTTTCAGGTCCAAGTCACATGTCTAAGATCATTTCAAAAATTAGCGGCAGACCAAAGCTGTTTTCGGC
>DCGS01000033.1:17643-29499 GCA_002314645.1 Ruminococcaceae bacterium UBA1772 | reverse complement strand
CTTCTGCCATGTTTTCATCTGAGAATTGACATGTACCAACGTTGTGGTGTCCGCCACCGCCATACTTAAGCATAAGGCTACCAACGTCAACGTTTGATGTTCTGTTGAGGATACTGTAACCAACTGCAGCAGAGCATCCAATACCGCCTTTACCGTCAACAATCCAAGCTGAAATGTTCTGCTCTGGATACATGCTGTAAATGAGGAAACGGTTTCCTGTGTAAATAGGATCTACACCGCGAAGGTCAGAAATGATAACATCCTTTTCAATGCGAGTGTGTGCTTTTACCATTTCCTTGAACTTTTCTGTCTGCTCTTTATATATTTCAATTCTTTCTACTACATCCGGAAGAGCAAGGATTTCTTCTGTAGACATTGTTCTACATGCATCTATAAGGTTTTCCATAAGCTTGTAGTTAGGAATTGTAAATTGTCTCCAACGACCAAGGCCTGTTCTAGGGTCCATGAGGAAGCCAACTAAAATCCAACCTTCTGGATTCTGGATTTCATCTATTGTAAGGTTACCTGAGTCAACCTTGTCAACAGCCTCCATCATTTCGTCAAAATGAGAAAAACGTTCAGCGCCGCCATAGTATTCATAAATAATTCTTGCACAAGAAGGAGTAATACGGCTTTCACCCTTATATTTGCCTTCAAGCTGATTTCTTTCAAATTCACTTGAGTGATGGTCAAACCAAAGACCACAGCCAGGAACAAAAGGAACGTTTGCAAGGCAGTCGTCAGGTCCTATTTCAATAAGACCGTCCTGTAAATCCTTTGGATGACAGAACTTCCAGTTGTCAATAATACCAGCTTCCTTTAAAAGTGCGCCGCAAGCAAGTCCGTCAAAATCTGAACGAGTAATAAGTCTCATAAACAAAATCCTTCCGAAAATAATATATATTACTTTAATATTATATTACATGAACAGAATGTTTGCAATAGAAACGAATATTTTTGTGCAACTTCATAAAGAAAATGTAAATGAATCGCCCTAGAGAACTAGAGCGATTCATGCGTTTTAAATTATTTCTTGTTTTTTTCTGCGTTGCGCTTGTCGTTGATGATTTTAACGTGTTCGTCATCTATTACTTCAACGCCATTTTCCTTTGCCCAGTCTACACAGCCCATGAGAACTGTCTTAAGGAAAGGACGAGGAACCTTTACGAAGTTCTTGAGAGCTTCGTCTGTGAACTTAATTGTGTCGTCACAACGGTCAGCTGCATAACGAAGTGAAGAAATGTCAATTTCCTTTGGAGCAGCAATTGGTTCAGCGTGTGGCTTCTTGAAACGTGGGAATGGAGTGTACCAGAAGTTTGTTGAGTCTCTGTAACCGTAGTCAACTGGAACTGGTGGGAAATCTCCAGCCTTAACGCCGTTAACAATTGCATTATAGTATTTTTCCTTCATGAGGATTTTGTCAATTTTAAGGATAAAGTGAGCACCAAACTTACTTGTAATACCGTTGAAGTCGTTGTATGGTGGCTCGTATCCGTCCATTTCGCCAGCCTTGTATTTTCCGCCGTCTTCAAGTGATGAATCCCAAGTACATTCAATTACCTGGAATGATGATTTAATTACGAGTGGACGATTTTCATCGTCTGGGTCTGCAAGTCCCTTCTCAAGCTTAAATTTAAGATTAGGCATTTTATCTTCAGATGGTCCTGGGAATCCAAGACGTACAGCCTCTTTGAATGATGCCTTGTCATCTGGAATGAAGTTGAGTGCGCACTTTCCAGTTCTAAGAATGTTCTGACATGTGTTTGAATTGTTGCGGCATTCAAGGATCATTGCATAGTAATCCTTTCCTGCAATGTAGTAAGGGAAAACAAGGGAGTATGCGCCAATGTTCATACTTCCGTCTGGGTTTACAGTACTAATACATACTGTTGGCATTGGGTAGAAGAGTGAAGTCTGATAGAAGTTATCAACTACTCTAAGGTCTTTAAATGAGCTCATTTAAATTTCTCCTTTCAAAAAACCAAATGGTTTTGTTTACATTTTTTCTGTTTCTTCTTTAAGTGCCATTGCGGAGTCAAGCATTTTAGAGAGTAGGGTGTCAAATTGCTTCTGCTCCTCTTTTGTGAGCGATTCAGATACTTTTTCAACCCATTCGTCATAAACGTTTACAGCATCCTTAATGACGTCCTTACCTTGTTCTGTAAGGTTAAGGAGGTTTTGTCTTCTGTTTGCTGGATTTACTTCTCTGGTAATTAACCCCTTGTTGTCAAGAGTTTGAATTGCCTTTGCAACGGTTGTTTTATCCAGCATATAGGATTTAGATATAAGGTCCTGAGGTGCGTTTGGATAAAAATATAGGAACGCACAAATTGTATATTCTGTGTCATTAACGCCCAAGTCTTTTGTCATAAAACGTCCGTATTCACGTCCGCAACGAAAGAGGAGGGTAAACTTATTAAAATCCATTAAACACCAACCTTTATGAACATTTTATTGAAAATTCAACTGTTGAACTTTCAACAATTAAATTATAGACCTATAGAAAAATTTAGTCAATAAAAAACAAGATGCCATTTCTGACATCTTGTTTCTTATTATTTAAATTAAATTATTTTAAAACTCTAACGCGAATTACGCCTTCAATGTTTTTAATTGTAGCAACAATGTCTGCAGTAATTTCATCTTCAATGTCAACCATTGTGTAAGCATAGTCGCCCTTTGAACGGTTGAGGAGATCAGCAATGTTAATGTTTGCATTTGTGAATGGAGCTGTAATCTGGTTGAGCATGTTTGGAATGTTCTTGTGGATTACGCAGATTCTGTTTGCAGCTGTTCTCTTCATTTCTGCAGCAGGCATGTTTACAGAGTTCTTGATGTTACCGTTTTCAAGGTAATCAACAAGCTCAAATACTGCCATTCTTGCACAGTTGTCCTCTGACTCTGGAGTTGATGCACCAAGGTGTGGAAGAGCAATAACACCAGGAACGTCAATGATTTTGTCATTGATGAAGTCTGTTGCATAGCAAGCAACCTTACCTGTGCCGAGAGCTTCAATAATGTCTTCTGTATTAACAAGCTCGCCACGAGCGAAGTTTAAGATGCGGATACCATCCTTCATTCCTGCAATTGAAGCAGCGTTAATGAGGTCGCGTGTTTCATTGTTAAGAGGAACGTGGATTGTAATGTAGTCACATGTAGCAAAGATGTCCTGAAGAGTCTTTGCGTGGTTGATTGTTGAAGCGAGGCTCCAAGCTGCGTCTACTGAAAGGAATGGGTCGTATCCGTATACGTCCATGCCGAGTGCCTTAGCACTGTTTGCAACAAGAATACCAATTGCACCAAGACCAATTACACCGAGCTTTTTGCCCATGATTTCTGGACCAGCAAAAGCAGACTTACCTTTTTCTGCAAGCTTTGGTGCTTCTTCGCCCTTGTCCTTGAGTGTTTTAGCAAAGTCAATTGCTGGAACAATTTTACGAGAAGAGAGGAGAAGTGCACAAAGTACAAGCTCCTTAACTGCGTTTGCGTTTGCACCAGGTGTGTTGAATACAACAATACCCTGTTCAGCGCACTTGTCGAGAGGGATGTTGTTAACACCAGCGCCAGCTCTTGCTACTGCAAGTGTAGCTGGATCAAAGTCCATGTCGTGCATGGCAGCTGAACGAACCATGATTGCATCTGGAGCTTCCATTTCTGTTCCATATGTGTAGAGCTTCTTGTCGAAGTGGTCAAGACCAGATGGTGAAATTTTATTTAAAGTAAGAATTTTATACATTTTAATTACCCCTTAGTTAGTATGTGCTTCTTCGAATTCCTTCATGAATTCAACAAGCTTTTCAACGCCTTCAATTGGCATTGCATTGTAGATTGATGCTCTCATACCACCAACTGAACGGTGACCCTTAATGTTGATGAAGCCGTTTTCTGTACAAGCCTTTACGAATTCAGCGTTGAGTTCATCTGAATCTGTAACGAATGGAACGTTCATGATTGAACGGTCCTTTGCAACAACTGTGCCCTTGAACATCTTTGAGTTGTCAAGGAAGTTGTAGAGGATTTCAGCCTTCTTGTAGTTTCTCTTAGCCATAGCTTCAAGACCACCAAGGTTCTTAATCCACTCAAGAACGAGCTTACAAATATAGATGTTGTAGCATGGTGGTGTGTTGTAGAGAGAGTCATTCTCTGCCATAAGAGCATAGTCAAGCATTGATGGTGTGTAGTCACGTGCTTTACCAAGAAGATCTTCACGGATAATGCAGATTGTAAGACCTGCTGGAGCTACGTTCTTCTGTGCGCCACCGTAAACCATACCAAACTTAGATACGTCAAGTGGTTCTGATAAGAAGCATGATGAAATATCTGCAATAAGTGGAACGTTTCCTGTTTCAGGAAGTTTACGCATAATGTTACCGTGAACTGTTTCGTTAAGGCAGATGTATACATAGTCTGCGTCTGGACGAAGTTCAGCTGGATCTACATCTGGAACACATGAGAAGTTCTGCTCTTTAGATGTAGCAACAACCTTAATGTCACCGTACTTTGCAGCTTCCTTGCAAGCCTTGTTTGACCACTGACCTGAAACAATGTAGTCAGCTTTTCCTGAACCGTTCATGAAGTTCATTGGGATTGCTGCAAACTGTGTTGAAGCACCACCCTGAAGGAAAAGTACCTTGTAGTTGTCAGGGATTTCCATAAGCTCACGAAGAAGAGCTTCAGCGCCCTTAATGATTGCATCATATTCTTTACTTCTATGAGACATTTCCATTACAGATTCGCCTGTTCCCTCGTAGTCGAGCATTTCTGCTGCAGCTTTGTTAAGAACTGACTCAGGGAGCATAGATGGACCTGCTGAAAAATTATAAACTCTTGCCATAATAGATTCCTCCAAAAACTGATATAAGATATATCTATAATATAAATTGTTTTATATTATACATATATAATATGTGCGTGTCAACAACATTGTTAAAAAATATTACAATTTTTTATATAAGCGATTTATTCAGATGAAGAAAATTGTTAAATAAATAACGAACAACAGAAAAAGATAAGACCGTAGTTTTACCTACGGTCTTAAATGTTTTATAAGAATTATTCAGCAGCTGGAGCTGGAGCAGCAGGAGCAGGAGCTGGAGCAGCCTTTGGAGCTGGAGCAGCAGCTTCTGGTACCTTTGGCTGTTCCTGAACGCCAAGAGCAATAAGATCAAGGCAATGTGTTGGACAACCAGCTACGCACTTGCCACAACCTGTGCACTTATCCTGATCAACGTGAGCAACATTGTTCTCAACCTTGATAGCATCAAATTCACAAGCCTTAACGCACTTCATGCAGCCGATACAAGCAACTGAGCATTCTTTACGTGCCTGAGCACCCTTTGACTTATTCTGGCAGAATACGACAGCCTTAGCTTCGTATACTGGAACAAGTTCAATAATGCTCTTTGGACAAGTCTTAATACAAATCTTACAAGCACGGCAAGCAAGAGGATTAACCTTAGCAATACCGTTAACTATTTCAATTGCATCGTATGGACAATCTCTTACGCAGTCGCCAAGACCAAGACATCCATAGTTACAAGCTTTAGGACCACCGAAGAGCTGAGAAGCTGTCTTACAGCTCATGTCTCCGTGGTAGTTCATCATAGAGCCGCTGCACTCGTCTGTACCGTGGCACATAACAACTGCTGACATTGGCTTAGATGATCCTGCTGAAAGTCCCATAATACCAGCAATTTCAGCAGCTACGTCTGCACCACCTGGTGCACAAAGGTTACATTCTGTTGTCTTTCCCTTTGAAAGAGCGTCAGCGTAACCGCCGCATCCTGAGAAACCACAAGCACCACAGTTAGCGCCTGGGAGAACCTCAGAAATCTGCTCTGCTCTTTCGTCAACTGGTACTGCCATTACAATAGAAGCAACGGCAAGGATAAGACCAAGTACAAGTCCGATAACGGAAACGAATGCAACAGCAATAATAATACCCATATTAGTTTCCTACCTTTCTTATACTCCGAAAATGTTTTCTACAACGCCTGTGAAGCCCAAGAATGAGCAAGCAACAATTGCTGCAGCAACGAGTGTGATTGGAAGACCATTCCACATCTTAGGGAAATCGTTTCCTTCAAGTCTTTCACGAACACCAGAGAACATAACCATGGCAAGCATGAATCCAAGACCAGCACCAAGTGAGTTAGCAATAGATTCAATGAAGTTGTAGCTCTCCTGAATGTTAAGTGTTACAACACCAAGTACAGCACAGTTTGTTGTAATAAGAGGAAGGAAAATACCAAGTGACTCATAGAGAGGTGGCATATACTTCTTAAGTACAATTTCAACGAACTGTACAAGAGCTGCAATAACAAGAATGAATACGATTGTCTGAAGATAACCAAGACCTTGACTTACAAGGAATGAGTTAATTGGGTATGTTGCAACAGTTGCAAGTACCATTACGAAGATAACGGCAGCTGACATACCAACAGCAGTATCTGTCTTCTTAGATACACCAAGGAATGGACAAATACCAAGGAACTTAGAAAGAATGAAGTTCTGTGTGAGGATGGCTGTTAAGATAATTGCAAATAATTTCATTATTCAGCACACTCCTCTCCAGCAGCCTTAACTGCACAAGAAGCAGCCATAGGACATTCTGCACAAGATTTAAGCTCTGCTCTAGCAAGACCCTTGTCTTCAGCAATCTTGTTTGCAAGAGCAATAAGAAGACCGAATACGAAGAATCCACCTGGAGCCAAGATGAAGATAAGGATTGGTTCAATACCAATGCTTGCAAGAGGATCTGCAAGAGAAACCTGAGTACCGAAACCAAGAACCTTAAGTGTAAGGTTGAATGAACCAAAGAATTCACGAATTGCAGCCATAAGAACGAGTGCAATTGTGAAACCAATACCCATGCCGACACCGTCTACTGCGGAAGCAACGACAGCGTTCTTAGAAGCGAATGCTTCAGCACGGCCAAGGATAATACAGTTAACAACTATAAGAGGAAGGAAAATACCAAGTGAAGCATCAAGTGCAGGCGCAAATGCCTTTACGAAGAGCTGTACCATGGTTACGAATGCTGCAATGATAACAATGAAGCATGGAATACGTACCTTTGAAGGAATTACCTTTCTAAGAGCTGAAATAACTACGTTTGAACAAATAAGTACTATTGTGGCAGCAATACCCATACCAATAGCGTTTTCAACTGATGTTGTAACAGCAAGAGTAGGGCAAGTACCAAGAACGAGACGGAGAACTGGGTTTTCTTTTACAAGACCTTTAGTAAACTCCTGACCCAATGTCTTTTTCTCAGCCATTGTCAGCGCCTCCAATCTCATCAAAATAGTTAAGAGCCTTGTTTACAGAACCTGTAACAGCCTTTGAAGTGATTGTAGCACTTGTAAGAGCATTAATCTGGCCGTCTGTTGTGTCTGCAGCAGCCTCTGGGTTGCTCTTTACAACAGTAATGTCCTGATCTGTGTCAGGGTTTGCCTTTTCACCTGCAAACTGAACTCTAAAGTCGTCTTTACCAGCATTCTGGCCAAGACCTGGTGTTTCGTTAGAAATGTCACCTGGCTTAATACCAGTAATAACACCTTCTGTGTTAATACCAACTGTTACAGCAACGTCTCCGCCGTAACCTTTGTTTTCACCGATTGTGTTGAATACATAACCAACAGTGTTGCCGCTAGCATCCTTAGCTACAAAGTATTCAGAACCATCTGAAAGCTTTGCAGGTTCAAATGTTGCTGCATCTGCCATAACCTCTTTACGAGCATTCTCATCAGCAATTCTTGCCTGCTCTGCAATCTTGTCAGCTGTTACACTGTTAACAACTGCAAGGAAGAGTGTTGCTACAAGAGCAATAACGAAGAGGGAAACAGCAGGAACTAAAATATCTTTTGGATTCATTTTCATGATTTAGCTTCCTCCTTTTCCTTCTTTTCTTTGATAAATCCAAATGGCTTTGGATATGTCATATTCTCAATGTGAGGAACAAGGATGTTCATAATGATGATTGAGAAAGAAACGCCTTCTGGAAGAGAACCGAAGAGTCTGATAAGACATGTAATAAGTGCACAACCAATAGCGTAAACAATCTTACCATTTCTTGTAATTGGAGATGTTGTGTAGTCTGTTGCCATGAAGATAGCACCGATCATAAGACCGCCACCAAGGATTTCATAAGCTACTGCATACATGTCAAACTTGAAAGCAATTACCATGAATACAGCTACAGCACCTATGTATACACAAGGAATGATAGGAGAGATAACCTTACGGATGATGAGGTAAATTCCGCCAAGCATTAAAGCAAGAGCTGAAACTTCACCAAGACATCCTGATGTTGTTCCAAGGAACATCTCCATGAGAGATGGAGCTTCTTCAGCAACACCGTTTGAAAGGTTTACAAGACCCATTGGTGTAGCACCTGTCATTGAGCTCATTGTGCCCATTGTTGGAGCAGGGAATGAAGCTGCTGACATCTTTCCTGGGAAAGAAGACATAAGGATGATACGACCAGCAAGAGCTGGGTTTACAAAGTTCTGGCCAATACCGCCGAACATCTGCTTAACAACTACAATGGCAATGATTGAGCCAAGGCCAGCCATCCAAAGTGGGATGTTTGAAGGAAGGTTGTAAGCAAGAAGAAGACCAGTAACAACGGCTGAAAGGTCGCCGATTGTCTGCTCACGCTTCATAGCTTTTCTTGAAAGGTACTCAGCAAGAACTGCAACAATTACTGAAACAGCAATTACTGCAAGAGCGCGAAGTCCAAATACGAAAATTGAAGCAATACCAGCAGGTACGAGGGCAATAATAACGTCCAACATAATGCCGGTTGTTGTTTCAGCGGAACGCACGTGTGGCGAAGCGCTGACAGTGTATTTTGTCATTTCACTCATTATTTTGCACCTGCTTCCCTAATTACTGATTTTGCAAGGCGCATGTACTGAACAAGTGGTCTACCTGATGGACAAGCGTAAGCACAGCTTCCGCATTCCATACATGTCATAGCGCTTGCCTTCTGAAGAGCTTCAGCATCCTTTAAGTGAGCACGAGTTTCAATCTTAGTTGGAACAAGGTTCATAGGACATGCGTCTACGCAACGTCCGCAACGGATACAAGCACGCTCAGTTTTAACTTTAACTGTCTCTTTAGCAAATGCAAGAACAGCGTTGTTGTTCTTAAGAAGTGGTACGTTGATGTCGGCAATAGCCATACCCATCATAGGACCACCACTGATTACTTTGTATGGTTCAGACTTGAAGCCACCGCAGAAATCAATGATCTTTGAAATTTCTGTACCAATTGGTACTCTGATGTTCTTTGGCTCTGCAATTGCTGAACCGTCAACTGTAAGTGAGCGGCTAACAAGTGGTTTACCTGTCTTAAGGTAACGGCCAAGGAATGAAACTGAAGCTACGTTCATTACAACGCAACCTACGTCTGAAGGAAGCTTTCCTGGAGGAACACATCTTCCTGTAACTGACTGAATAAGTACTTTTTCAGCACCCTGTGGGTACTGTGACTTGAGTACTACAAGTTTAACGCTGTCATCCCAGTCAGCATTGTCTGCTGCAACCTTCTGGAGAACCTTAAATGCGTCACTCTTGTTGTCTTCAATTGCAATGTAAACATGCTTGAAGCCAAGGATTTCTTTGATTGTATAAACACCTGAAAGAACATCCCAAGAATTGTCAACACATTCACGATGGTCAACTGTGATGAAAGGTTCGCACTCTGCAGCGTTGATGATGAGTGTATCTACTCCGCTGTCTTCTTTGAATGCGAGTTTTACGTGTGTTGGGAAACCAGCACCACCGAGACCTACAAGACCTGAAGCTCTTACAGCTTTAAGGAAGTCGTCTCTTGAATTGATTACAGGAGCCTTGATGTTTTCATCAAGAGTCATCTGACCATCTGATTCAATTGTAACTGCTGGAACCATGTTTCCGTTGGCGAGTTTAACCGGGCCTACTGCTGTTACCTTACCTGAAACAGTTGCGTGGATTGGAGCACTTACGAACTTGTCTGTGTCACCGATAACTTGGCCTACTTTGACTTCGTCACCGACTTTAACAGTTGGTTCACAAGGAGCACCAATGTGCTGCTGCATTGGAAGGATAACACGATCAGGGATTGGCATACGGACAATTTCTAAAGCGGAAGTGTTCTTGTGGTGAGACACGTGAACGCCGCCATGACCGTTAGCAACCGGCTTAAGTGCGCCTTCAATTTTTTCGCTTGCCATTCATTCAACTCCTCAATGGGTTTTTGCCTAAATAAAATGTTGGTAATGCAACCTCTTATTTAGAACTCCCAATTATTAGTAATATATTAATAAGCGGAAAATCCGCTGATTAACCGAAAGTTAGTTAATGATAAAGAATTCTGATTGCTTTTCAAGGGCCGGCATAACAATTCTTAGAATTGTTCCGGTTATGGCGCCGGTTATGATTGCAAACAGTAAAAGGAATGGGCCGTAACCGGTCACAAGGGCGGGAGTACCAGAGATGATACATGCCACAATAAGTTGACCTATGTTGTGAGCTACGGCGGACATTATTGAAATGCCCATAATTCCAAAAGGATTCTTCTTGAGCTTTAAGAGGAGAACCATAACAATTGTTGAAAGTAGTCCGCCGCAAAAGCTCATAAGTCCAGCTGTAACGCCCCTTGTAATGCCGGCAAATACTGACTTAATAAGTGTAATGCCGAATGCACCGGGGAAACCCATAATTGTTGCTGTAAACATAGTAACAATATTTGAAAAACCAGGTTTTGCTCCAGGAGGAAGTCCTGGAATGGCTGGAATGAAGTTTTCAATAACTGATAATACAAGTGCCTGAGCACCGAGTATTCCAAGAAGTGCAATAATGCGGGTTGTCTTATTTATATTAAGCTTACCGCTTTTCTTGTCACTCATTTTAATACTCCTTAGTAGGTCAGCGCGTCTGGCTGATTTTTGTCTTTCTGTCCTTCAAGGACAATGAGAGTCTCTGAAGGGAGACATGCGGCTGTGTCACCTGGGTGAGAAAGCTTTCCGCAGTTAACGCAGAGCTTGTCAGGGCAGTCAGCCTTTGAATAGTAAATACAATTTGGCTCAACTGTAATTACTGCTTTAGGAGTACAGTCGAGTTCAATTGTGTAGGTTTCTTTAACTTCATTTAAGTTTATGCTCTTAACCATTTTGCCACCAGAATAAATTTTAGCGGTGGTAGGGGTGGAGCTAAGCTTTGAAGGTAGAATTAAAAGGGCGCATAAAATGAGAAGGAAAACGAAAAGTAAAACATCTGCTTTTTTTATGAAGCTTCTTTTGTTTGCCTCTGTGCTCATTTTTGTTCTCCCTTATTTTGTAAGAGTCAATTCTTCACTTGTAAGTGTGAAGCTGTCCTTCAAACCGTCTGTCAAGTGAACTGTCTTGTCTTTAAGAATGAATACTGCTTCAGAGTCATAGGCTTCAAGGAGCTTTAGCGATTCATCCGAGTAGCCAAGGCTGAAACATGCAGTTGAAAGAGCATCTGAAAGAGTACCACTCTTTGAAATGATTGTAACGCCTGTTACGTTACTTTCAGCTGGATAACCAGTTTTTGGATTTAAAATGTGATGATATGTTTTACCATCTACAGTTAAAGTCTTTTCATAGTCTCCAGAAGTTGATATATAGTAGGCACCATTTTCAGATTTGTTTGCAATTTGAAGTGTGCCTGCGGAATTGTTTGATTCACCAAAAGGATTTCTAACACCAATGTTCCAAATGCCATCTTTATTCAAAGGATTCTGTCCGTATACAAGAAGAGAACCACCAACTGAAATAATGGCACCCTTTGTGCTAGTGTCCTTTATATACTTGTATGATTCGTCACAAGCAAGTCCTTTTCCAACAGC
>DCGS01000033.1:15796-17485 GCA_002314645.1 Ruminococcaceae bacterium UBA1772 | reverse complement strand
TCTCCAATTGTAATGTCGAATAGACCGTTTGACTTTTGAGAAATTTCAAGACAAGTTTTAATACAGTTTGCCGTTACGTCACTAACTTCCTGAGTAAGATTCTCATTGATGTTATATACGTCTGACTTGTTGATTCTCCATGAGAGGTTTTGTGCGTCCAACTTGTTGATTATTTTTCTAACTTCAAAGATGGTGCTTTTTGCAGCTTCGTCTTCGTCATAGACGGACATGACAACGACTGTTCCCATTGAGATTGATTCGTCAGTTACAGGCTCGTTCTTTTCTTTGTCTTTTGAAATGAAATATATGCCGAGTAAAATGAGAAGGGCAAGAACAATTGATAAAATAATTGATATTGATCTCTTCACATTTTCACCTCGCATGTCCTATATATTATATATTATTTATTTTACATATATTTCAGCACCAAAACATTTTATATTATCTCTAAAAATTTTTCAATATCGTTTACGACATTTTTAGATATTTTTTTGACTTTTTTTTGACAAAGAAAAAGAGGTGTTCGAAAAGCGAACACCTCTAATTTCCAAAATTTTTCAATTATGCACAACCATAGTTTTAGTTGCAGCCACAACCGCAATCACAGCCACAGCCTGAACTACGACCACAACTACATCCGCAATCATTGTCAGCAAAGAGAATGAGGATGATAATTAGGATGATAATCCAGTTATTATTATTAAAACCGCACATACTTCTTGACCCCCTTTCCTAACACATAATATGGAGAAGGGGGCTAAATGGTTACTAAAAATATGTTGACGAAATCTTTACGAAGAAGGATAATAAAAAGCAGATAAAAGACCGAAAGGAAGTGTAGGGGAGTGCTTTGTCAAAACTGCGCAAAGAGCGAAGCTACAACACACATAAAGCGTATTTCAGGCGGTGAAGCCAGTGAATTACATCTTTGCTATAACTGCGCAAGACATTTAGGTTATGCAGATGTATTCTCAGGAGTTGGCTTTAACATAAGCAACATGCTTGCAAACTTTTTTCCTGAATTTTCAAGATCATTACCATCAGCGGAGACAGGCGAATGCTGTCCAAACTGTGGAACAAGCTTTGAAGAGGTAATTCGAACAGGAATGATGGGCTGTGCTGAATGCTACACCACATTCTATGAGAAGCTTAAGCCTTCTCTTTCAAGAATTCACGGTCGTGCAACTCACACTGGAAAGCTTGGCGCTTCATATGGTGAAACAGACATTATTTCTGATAGAATTTCAGAACTTAAAGCTAGAATGGATGAAGCTGTAAGAGTTCAAAATTTTGAACTTGCAGCCACCCTCCGAGACGAAATAAACGCACTTGGAGGTGACTCAAGATAATGGCTAAATGGTATCAGCTTCAAGGCAGTGAAAACGACGTAGCTATAAGCACTAAGGTGTCTATTGCTCGTAATGTAAAGGGCCACAACTTTACAATAAGGCTTTCAGGTGAAGAAAAGCAGGAAATTGCGGATAAAACAATGGCTGTTTTAAACGAAAAATTGCCTGGAAAGTTCGTAGGTATGCGCATGGGAGACATGAACAGAGACATGGCTATTTCCCTTGCTGAAAGAAATTTGGTAAGTCCTGAGTTCGTAAGCTTTGCAGAAGGACGTTCACTCATTGTAACAGAGGATGAAAGCCTCAGTATTATGATGTGTGAGGAAGACCATCTTAAAAT
>DCGS01000033.1:14771-15715 GCA_002314645.1 Ruminococcaceae bacterium UBA1772 | reverse complement strand
CTGGATGATGAACTTTTCTTCTCATTTGATAAAAAGCTTGGATATTTAACTCAGTGTCCAACAAATATTGGAACTGCAATGAGAGCTTCCGTTACTCTTCAGCTTCCAGCACTTTCAATGAAAGGACAAATTCCAAGACTTGCAACTATGGTTTCAAAGCTTGGACTTGTACTTACTGGTGCTCATGGAGACGGGGATGCATCGCTCGGAAACCTTTACCAGCTCTGTAACCAGGTAACTCTTGGTATTTCAGAAGAGGCAGCCATTGAAAATCTTCGCTCTATTTCCCTTTCAATTATTGAGCAGGAGAGGGCACTTAGAAAGGATCTCATGGAAAGCCTTAAATTCCAGGATATTCTCTGGCGTTCATACGGTACTCTTAAGAACGCAAGAGTAATGAATTTTGATGAGTTTATGAATGCTGTTTCAATTGTTAAAGTTGGCGTAACTGCTGGAGAAATAGACATTTCTAATGAAAAAATAAATGAGTTACTTTTTACCATGCAGCCAGCAACCTTAAACGTTGAATTTGGTCAAACGCTGGACAGACAGGTAAGAGACGCCAAACGTGCAGAAAAAATAAGAGAAATATTCTAAAAAAATTAGCCCCCGAATTTCGGGGGCTTTTCTTATTTGTCTTCAGTATTTGAAAGAATTTCTCTTGTAATGTAAACTGGTCGACCCTTTGCTTGGATATATGTCCTTGAAAGGTACTCGCCAATTATTCCAAGGGACAGAAGTTGAACTCCGCCAAGGAAGAGTATAAGTACAACAATTGTTGCGTAACCTGGGATGGCAATGCCAAATGCAAGCTTCTGGATTATTACAACGAGCATATATACGAGCGATGCAAAGCTTGTAGCAGTACCAACCATTGTTGAAATTCTAAGTGGAGTAGTGGTGAAAGCAACAATGCCTTCAATGGCATACTTGCAGAGCTTCCA
>DCGS01000033.1:2146-14719 GCA_002314645.1 Ruminococcaceae bacterium UBA1772 | reverse complement strand
AAGGACCATTTGCTTGTTCCAGCTGCTCTTTCATCAACAGTGTATGGCATGTAATAGGTTCTAAAGCCTACCCAAGAGAAGATTCCCTTTGAGAAACGGTGGTATTCTGTCATTTCAAGAATGCCACCTAGCATATTTCTTCTGAAGGTTCTAAAGTCAGATGCGCCGTTTACAAACTCTGTATCTGAAATTTTATTTATGATTTTGTAGAAGCTGTTTTTGAAGAAAACGTTTATTTTGCTTTCTTTTCTTTTTTCCTGATATGCGCAAACACAGTCATAGTTTTCATTTTCATCTAGGAACTTAACCATGTCTAGAACATATCCAGGGTTTTGCTGAAGATCTGCATCTATGAGACTTATGTAGTCTCCACTGGCATTTTGAAGACCAGCGTAAATGGCTGCTTCCTTGCCAAAGTTTCTAGAGAAGTCAATGACTTTTACTGGATTCTTGCTTTCAGAGGATATTTTTCTAAGCTCGTCCATTGTGTTGTCAGTGCTACCGTCGTTTACAAAGATGAACTCATATGAAAAATTCTCTGATGAGAAGGTTTCATTTATTTTGTTGAAAAGAGGAGAGACGTTTTCGTCCTCGTTGTAGCATGGTATGATTAAAGATAACTTCATGCTGTCCTCCGTTTCTGCATAAGCTTTGTTATTTCTTTGGATATTATACACTGAAAAATAGAAAAATCATAGATAAAACTGCTCGTTTTTACGTTTTGAACATTATTTTTCCAAAATGGAAAAATTGTTGATAAAAATGTTAAATGCAAGTAAAATTCTTTACGTTTTTAACATTCCATTTTTCTAATTTAGAAATTTGAACGTGTTTTCAACATTTTTGACTGGGTTTTTGACCGTGTCAAGATTTAAACCTTTACACCGTTCATACTTTTTAACACTTGTAAAATATTCGGTTAAAAGCCACGTAGTTATGGGAATTACACTTGATTTGACAAATTGTACAATTCATTCGGTTATGTTTTTATAGATTTGTAGAAAATGTGTTTTTAACTCTTTTTTAATTGACTAATTATTCACAAATACCTAAAATTATCTCTGTAAGTTTTTTGTGCGGTTTATACGAAATGAACGCACAACCAAATATGAAGGAGAAAGAGGTATTTATTATGAAATACGCATTTATTACAGGTGCAGCAGGCGGACTTGCTGGTGCTTGTGTAGAAGAACTCAACAGAAGAGGCGGCTGGACAATTTTTGCTGCTGACTATGCAGAAGATGCACTTAACGCATTTGCTGAAAAGTGCGGACCAAACGTAATTCCAGTAAAGGTTGACATTTCAAGCAAGGAATCTTGTGTAGCTGCTGCTGATAAGGTTAAGGAATACACAGATCACATTGACGTAGTTGTTAATGCTGCTGGTATCCACACAATGGCATCTCTCGTTGAGCAGCCAAACGCTTCAGAAGTTTTAGAGCGCATGGTAAACATCAACCTTCTTGGTATGGCTCGTGTTAACAACGCTCTCTTCCCACTTTTCGTTAAGGGAACACGTATTATCAACTTCTCATCTGAGTGCGGTTGGGAACAGCCACAGCCATTCAACTCATTCTATGCAATTACAAAGTGGGGCGTTGAGGCTTACAACATTGGTCTCCGTCGTGAGCTCCTCTTCCTTGACATGAAGGTTATTAAGATCCAGCCAGGCTCATTCAAGACAGGTATGCATGGACAGGCTAACAACGGTTACAAGAAGCTCTATGAGGATACAGTTGTTTACAAGCCAGTTCTTTCAGTTCTTGCTCCAATCATGACAGTTGCTCTTCAGTCAGCTCATGACAAGAAGTATCTTGTTGAAGGCGTTATGGATGCTATTTACAATCCACATCCAAAGAGAAACTACAAGATTAAGAACACATGGTATCTTGGTCTTATTGATCCAATCCCAGCATTCATCCTTGACCCAGGCTACAAGTATGTTGTAGGCTTCGGCTACAAGGTAATGAAGCTTCTTGGTAAGGTTAAATAATTTAATTTTTACTGAAAAAGACCCGTCAACCACGACGGGTCTTAATTTTTTACTTTATTCTTTCGTTTTATATTGACAAACTCTTAAAAAATAAATAGTATTAAAAAAGACGATTTTTTTATTGGGAGGCATTATTATGGTTTTTGAGAAAATCAGAGGCATAATTGCAGAACAGCTTGAAATTGAAGTTGAAAACATTACAATGGAATCTTCACTTTTAGATGACCTCGGCGCAGACAGCCTTGACATAGTTGACCTTATCATGTCTATTGAAGACGAGTTTGAAGTAGAAATTATGGATGAGGACATTGAAGGCTTGAAGACAGTTGGAGATGCTGTTAAGTACATAGAGGAAAACAGATAATTTCTAGGTTTCGTAATGTAAGACCCACGTCCTTTACGTGGGTTTTTTATTTGAACTTATAAAGGGGAGAATAAAATGGCAGATCAAAAGAAAATGGTTGAAGAAATTACATCTATGGATGTTGATTTTGCCAAGTGGTACACAGATATAGTAAAAAAAGCAGAACTTATTGAATATACAAGCGTTAAGGGCTGTATGGTTATTAGACCATATGGTTACGCTATTTGGGAACTCATTCAGAAGAATCTTGATGAAAGATTCAAGGCTTTAGGTCATGAGAACGTTTGCATGCCAATGTTCATTCCTGAAAGCCTTCTTGAAAAGGAGAAGGACCACGTTGAAGGCTTTGCTCCTGAGGTTGCATGGGTAACTCATGGCGGAAGCGAACCACTTGAAGAGAGACTCTGCGTAAGACCTACATCAGAAACTCTTTTCTGTGAGCACTATGCTAATATTATTCATTCACATAGAGACCTTCCAAAGCTCTACAATCAGTGGGTTTCTGTTGTACGTTGGGAAAAGACTACAAGACCTTTCCTTCGTTCAAGAGAATTCTTATGGCAGGAAGGTCATACAATTCATGCAACAGCAGAGGAAGCTATTTCTGAAACAGAGTGCATGCTCAATGTTTACGCTGATTTCTGTGAAAGTGACCTTGCAATGCCAGTTGTAAAGGGTAAAAAGACTGAAAGTGACAAGTTTGCTGGAGCCGTTTCTACCTATGCAATTGAGGCACTCATGCATGATGGTAAAGCCCTTCAGGCTGGTACATCTCACTATTTTGGAGATGGATTCGCAAAGGCATTTGGAATTCAGTATCAGTCAAAGGAAAACAAGCTTGAATATCCTCATCAGACATCTTGGGGTGTTACAACAAGACTCATTGGTGCAATCATTATGACTCATGGTGACAACAACGGTCTTATTCTCCCACCAGCTGTTGCTCCAATTCAGGCAGTTATTATTCCTGTTGCACAGCACAAGCCAGGTGTTCTTGACAAGGCAAATGAACTTAAAGACCTTCTTTCTAAGGACTTTAGAGTAAAGCTTGACGATTCAGACAACAGCCCTGGATGGAAGTACTCTGAATATGAAATGAAGGGTGTTCCAGTTCGTATTGAAATTGGTCCACGTGACATTGAAAATAACCAGTGTGTTCTTGTTACTCGTCACAACAGAGAAAAGACAATTGTAAGTCTTGATAATCTTCAAGAAGAAGTAGCAAAGAAGCTTGAAGAAGTTCGTACAGGCCTTTACAACAAGGCTTTTGAAAACAGAGAAAACAAGACATATTCTTGTAAGACAATGGACGAAATTATAAAGAACCTTGAAGAAAAGGGCGACGGTTTCGTAAAGGCTATGTGGTGCGGCGAAGAAGCTTGTGAAGACGAGGTTAAAGAGAAGACTGGCGTTGGATCAAGATGCATTCCTCTCATTCAGGAAAACTTAAGCGATGTATGCGTTTGCTGCGGAAAGCCTGCAAAGCATATGGTTGTTTGGGGTAAAGCTTATTAATTTGTAATATAATGCTTGATTTTTTAATATATAAGTATTATAATCTACGCGTAAGTTGAATATTAGTTAAAAGGAGAGTGGCCAAAACGGCCGCTCTCTTTCATTTGTAAGGGAGGAATAAAAATGGCAGGATCTAAGGGCGGAAATGTTATTTCAGCTGTTTGGGATATTGCAGAACCACTTGCAAAAGAACTTGGACTTGAAATATGGGACGTATGCTTCGTAAAGGAAGGAGCAGACCACTATCTCCGTATTTTCATTGACAAGGAAGACGGCATTTCAATTGATGACTGTGTAAACATGAGCCATGCAATTGACGAGCCACTTGACGAGGCAGACCCAATAGACTGCTCATATTGTCTTGAAGTTTCATCACCAGGAGCTGAAAGAAAGCTTGTACGTGACGAACACTTTAAAAAATACATTGGTGAAAAAATATGGGTTAAACTCATTCGTGCCATTCCAGAGGGCAGAGAGTTCAAAGGAATTCTTGATGACTATGACAGTGGCAATGTCACAATGACAACGAATGAAGGCAAGACTCTTGTTTTCAATAAAAAGGAAGCATCATTTATTAAAGCTGATGACTTCGAAGGTTTTTAATTTGTAAATAATTTCTTTTAGAATATTGAAAGGATGATTTAGAAAAATGAACGAAGAATTTTTTGCTGCAGTGCAGTTGATGGCAAAAGAGAAAGGCATTCCTGAAGAGTACCTCTATGAGAAAATTCAGAATGCAATGGTAGTTGCTGTTAAGCGTATGTACAACGGTAAGGATATTGTTTTCTGTGAAATTAACGCAGAAAAATGTGAAATGAACGTATATCTTAGAAAGAACGTTGTAGAGGAAATTTCAGACGAGGATACAGATATCCTTGTAGAGGCTGCTCATCAGTATAAGAAGAGCGCAAAGCCTGGCGACATTATTGAAATCCCTCTTAACACAAAGGATTTTGGCCGTATTGCTGCTCAGACAGCTAAACACGTAATCCGTCAGGGTATCCGTGACGCAGAGCGTGGACAGACAATGCAGGAATTCCAGAGCCATAATCAGGAAATTGTTACAGCTAAGGTTCAGGGCGTAGATCCTAAAACTGGAAATGCAACACTTGAAATTGGCAAGGCTGAAGCTCTTCTTCCAAAGGGTGAGCAGATTCCTGGCGAAGAACTTCAGGATGGAGACCTCATTAAGGTTTACATTGTAGACGTTAGAACTACAGAAAAGGGACCAAAGGCAATGATTTCTCGTACACATCCTGGTCTTGTTCGTAGACTCTTTGAAACTGAGGTTCCTGAAATTTATGACGGAACTGTTGAAATTAAAGAGGTTTCACGTGAGGCTGGTTCAAGAACTAAGATTGCAGTTTACAGTGCAGACGAAAACGTAGATGCTGTTGGTGCATGCATTGGACCAAGAGGCGCTCGTGTTTCTAAGGTTGTTGACCTTCTCTGCGGAGAAAAGATTGACATTGTTCCTTACAGTGAAGATCCAGCTCTCTTCATTGGCGCAGCACTTGCTCCAGCTGATGTAGTAAGAGTAGACATCTTAAGCCTTGAAGAAAAGACATGTAAGGTTATTGTTCCTGATACACAGCTTTCACTTGCAATTGGTAACAAGGGACAGAATGCAAGACTTGCAGCAAAGCTTACAGGCTGGAAGATTGATATTAATCCTGAAAGCGGTTTCTATGAGCCAACAGATGAAGAGGAAGATGCATAATGCAGAAAAAAGTTCCACTTAGACGTTGTCTTGGATGCATGGAAATGAAGCCTAAGAATGAACTCGTTAGAGTTGTTAAGAATAAGAGCGGGGACATTTCGCTTGACCTTACAGGAAAGGCTCCTGGAAGAGGCGCTTACATTTGCAAGGATGTTGAGTGCTTCCAGAAGGCTCGTAAGGCAAGAAGGTTTGAAAGAGAGTTTTCATCGCAGATTCCAGACGACATATACGACCGTATGGAGGCAGAACTTAAATAATGGATAAATTTCTTTCAATGCTTGGCCTTTGTAGAAGAGCGGGAAAGTTCCAGAGTGGACACGATGCCGCATTCGGGTCAATTACAAAGAATAAAGCAAAAGCAATTTTCCTGACGATAGATGCGTCAGATAGATTAAAAGATGAGTTCCAAAGAACAACTACTTATAACGGAAGAAACATCCCTTGTATTCAGACGAATTACACAATGGAAGAAATATGGATTGCTACACACTTAAAGTCAGCGGTTTTCGCCATTGAGGATGAGGGCTTTGCAAAGAAGCTTATGGAACTCCTAGAAAATAACTAAAGGGGGATAACGTATGGAAATAAAGTACAGAGTACACGAAGTTGCTAAAGACTTTGATCAACCAAGTAAAGACGTCGTAACATTACTCGGCAAATTCTACGATGATCCAAAGAAGCATATGACTGCTCTTACAGATGAAGAGCTTAACATTGTATTTGAACATTTTACACAGACAAATCAGGTGGAGAACTTTGACGCCTACTTTGCAATGGCAGAGGAGAAGCCAAAGGAAGCTCCAAAGGCTAAGGCTGAGGAACCTAAGAAGGAAGAGGCTGCGGCTCCTGCTCCAAAGGCAGAGGAGAAGAAGGCTGAGAAGGCTGAAAAGACAGAGAAGCCACAGAAGAAGGAAGCAATTCCTACAAAGAAGGCTGAACCTTCAGAGGATGTAAAGGCTGCTCTTAAGAAGAATGAGACAAATAACATGCACCCATTCAAGAAAAAGAATCCTGACAAGGAATCTAACAAGCCAATGCAGGCTAGAACTAAGGGTGAAGCTAGAACAATTGATACTCGTTCTCAGAACGTTGACCTTGAAAAGTACAACGAGAAGTATGACAACCTTTCACCTGAGGCTCGTAACAACGACCGTGTAAATCTTGGTAAGCAGAAGCTTAACCAGAAGTCTAAGCAGTATAGAAAGCAGCAGGGCATGCGTTCTAAGAAGCGTGAGTCTGAGGCTGATCGTATGAAGAGAATTGAGGCTGAGCGTAAGAAGAAGCACCTCGTTATTACTGTTCCTGAAGAGGGACTTACAGTTGGCGGCGTAGCAGAACTCCTTCACGCAACTGCAGCTGAAGTTATTAAAAAGCTCTTCATGCTTGGACAGATGGCTTCTATTAACGACATGCTCGACTTTGACACTGTAGAAATTATTGCAGGTGAATTCGATGCTAAGGTTGAAAAAGAAGTTGTTGTTACAATTGAAGACAGAATCATTGACGCTACTGAAGACGATGAGACAGATCTTCTTCCACGTGACCCAGTAGTTTGCGTTATGGGACACGTTGACCATGGTAAGACTTCAATCCTTGACGCAATTCGTCACACAGCAGTTACTGACACTGAGGCTGGTGGTATTACACAGGCAATTGGTGCTTACAGAACTGAAATTAACGGACAGAAGATTACATTCCTTGACACTCCAGGACACGCTGCATTCACATCTATGCGTGCTCGTGGTGCTAAGGCTACAGATATTGCCATTCTTGTAGTTGCTGCAGACGACGGTATCATGCCACAGACAATTGAGGCTATTAACCACGCAAAGGCTGCAGATATTCCAATCATTGTTGCAATTAACAAGATGGATAAACCAGGCTCAACTGTTGACAAGATTATGCAGCAGCTTACTGAGCATGAAATCATTCCAGAAGAGTGGGGCGGCGACACAATTTGTGTTCCTGTTTCAGCAAAGACTGGTATGAATCTTGATAAACTTCTTGAGTCAGTACTTCTTGTTGCAGAAATGCTTGAACTCAAGGCTAACCCTAACAGAGCTGCTAAGGGTTCAGTAATTGAAGCACGTCTTGATAAGGGCCGTGGTCCAATTGCTACAGTACTCGTTCAGAACGGTACTCTTCGCCAGGGCGACATCATTGTTGCTGGTACAGCAGTAGGTCGTGTTCGTGTAATGACAAACGAAAACGGCAGAACTCTTAAAGAGGCAGGTCCTTCAGTTCCTGTTGAAATTACAGGTCTTCAGGAAGCACCTCAGGCTGGCGATATTTTCGACGCAGTATCAGACGAGCGTCTTGCTCGTGAACTCGTTGAGCAGCGTAAGACAGCTCAGAAGGAAGAGCAGTTCAACTCAATGCAGAAGGTTACTCTTGATAACCTCTTTGCATCTCTTAAAGAGGGTGAACTCAAAGACCTCAATATCATTGTTAAGGCTGACGTTCAGGGCTCAGTTGAAGCCGTTCGTCAGAGTCTTGAGAAGCTCTCAAATGACGAGGTTCGCGTACGTGTAATTCACGGAGCAGTAGGTGGTATTGTTGACTCTGACGTAATGCTTGCTAATGCATCTAATGCAATTATTGTAGGCTTCAACGTTAGACCAGATGCTGCAGCTTCAACAAATGCTGAACGTGATGGCGTAGACATCCGTTGCTACAGAATTATTTACGACTGCATTGAAGAAATTGAAGCAGCTATTAAGGGTATGCTTGCTCCTAAGTTCAGAGACGTTGACATTGGACGCGCTGAAGTACGTAACGTATTCAAAATTTCAAGTGCTGGTACTATTGCAGGTTCTTACGTTCTTGACGGTAAAATCCAGAGAAATGCTAAAATCCGCGTAGTTCGTGACGGTATTATCATTGCTGAAGATGAAATGGCTTCTCTTAAGCGATTCAAAGATGACGCAAAAGAGGTTGCTGCTGGTTACGAATGTGGTATCGGTCTTACTAAGTTCAACGACATTAAGGAAGGCGACATTTTCGAAGCCTTCATTACAGAGGAATACAGAGAAGACTAAGGAGGCAATAATATGCCTGGACATAACAAAGATAGAATTGCTGAGGATATTAGACGTGAAATTATTGCAGTCATGAAGGATGTAAAGGATCCACGTGTTGCAGATAAGTTCTTAACAGTTGTACGTGTAAACGTATCTGGCGATCTATCCTCTGCAAAGGTTTATATTAGTTCTCTCGGTGGCATTGAGGAGGCAAAGGAAGCAGCTAAGGCACTTAACGGAGCCGCTGGCTACATCCGCGGAGAGGTTGGACACAACCTTCATCTCCGCAAGGCTCCTGAGCTTAAGTTCATAGGTGACGATTCCGTTGAACACGGAATGGAAATCATGCAGAAGCTTCATGATGTATCGGGAGGAAACAAATGAGAATTGATTCTAAAAGAGTAATAGAAATACTAAAAGAACAGGACAATTTTCTTATATTAACCCACAAAAGCCCTGATGGAGACACTTTAGGTACTGGAACTGCACTTTGCATAGTCCTTCAGAACATGGGCAAGAATGCAAAGGTTGTAAATTCTGAAGTAATACCTAAGAAGTATGAATTCCTCTTTGAAAACATCAAAGAGCAGGACTTTGAACCATCATACATTGTTGCAGTAGACGTTGCTGATACTTCTCTTCTTGGAGAGAAGCTTTCAGTCTACGCAGACAAGGTTGATTTATGTATTGACCACCACGGCACGAATCGCGCTTATGCCAAAGAACTCCACCTTTGTGCTGATGACGGTGCATGCGCCCTTACTCTCTACAGAATTCTTGTTGAAATGGGTGCTGAAATAACAGAGCCTATTGCAAATTCTCTTTACACAGGAATTTCAACAGACACAGGTTGTTTCAGATACCAGAATGCAAATTCTGAGTGCTATAGAGCGGCTGCAGATTTAATTGACCTTGGTGCAGACAATGCTGGGGTTAATACCCTTATGTTTGAAACAAAATCTATAGAATACTTCCGCCTTTTAACAGAGGTTCTTTCTAACATGAAATTCTATTTCGGCGGCAAAGTATCTGTTTTAACTGTGACACAGGAAATGTTCAAAAGAACAGGCACAACAAGTGAGTGCACAGATGCAATTACTGCTACTTCAAGACAAATGGAGGGCGTAGTTGTGGGAATTACAATGAAGGAACGTGAAAACGGCACTTTCAAAATTTCCCTTAGAACTCACGAGCCTGTTGATGCATCTTACGTGTGCAGCCTTCTTGGTGGCGGCGGACACGTGCGTGCTGCTGGCTGCGATGCAAAAGAGGATTTAAAAGAGTCTCTTCAAATTCTCCTTGATGCTATTGCAGATGAACTTTCCCTTCCACGTGAGAGTGTTTAACATGACAGGATTTTTAATTATAGACAAACCGGAAGGAATTACTTCCTTCGTGGCTGTTGCAAAGGTCCGCAGAATATGCGGAGAAAAGAAGGCGGGGCACTGCGGAACGCTTGACCCTATGGCCACAGGCGTGCTTCCAATAATGCTTGGGGGCGCAACTCGCTTTCTTGATTTTCTGCCAGACGGCAGAAAAAGATATATTGCAGAAATGAGACTTGGTGTCACCACGGACACACTCGACATTACTGGAACAGTAACGGGCGAGTGTGAGGTGAATGTCACCGCTTCTGAAGTTTTAGCTGCCGCTGAAAACTTCAAGGGCGACATTATGCAGGTGCCACCAATGTATTCTGCAATAAAGAAAGACGGCGTACGCATGTATGACCTTGCACGCCGTGGCGTAGAGGTTGAGCGTGAAGCTCGCCCCGCCACAATTTACGAGCTCATTGTCACCCACAAGGAGGACAATGACTACATTGTTGAGGTAGAATGTAGCAAGGGTACATACGTTAGAACTTTAATTGATGATATTGGTAAAATGCTCGGATGCGGAGCAGTTATGCTCAGCCTTAGACGTACCAAATCATCTGGTTTTGAAATTCAGAACTCAGTTACCTTTGAGGAGCTTGAAAAGGCGGTTCTTGAAGGCACTGTAGACAGTCTCATCCACTCTGTTGATGAGGTCATGGATGCTTATCCTAAGGCATTTGTGAGTGCTGGACAAGCACAAAGATTCCAGAACGGTGGATCTTTAAATTTGGAAAGAATCAAGGACTGTAAAGCCGATGGACTTTACAGAGTCTATTCTCCAGACGAAATATTCTTAGGTCTTGGCACCGCAGACACGCAGTTAGGCGCTTTGAAGATGACAAGACTCTATATAAGAAGGTGAAAAAGTGGAAGTTTTACAGGAAAAAGGTTCGGTCGTTGCTCTTGGCAATTTTGATGGACTTCATATAGGACATATGGCAGTCATTAACGCTGCTTCTGACATGGCAAAAAGACTTGGATCTAAACTTGTAATTGCCACTTTCACCGAGCATCCTATGAAGTACCTCACTGGTGAATCGCCAAAGGAACTTTTAATGGGAAAAGTAAAAGAGGATGCGTTCAGTAGTACGGGTGCAGAAATTTGCAACCTTGACTTCCTCTCTCTTAAAGACATGGAACCTGAAAAGTTTTTTGAAGAGGTTCTTTTGTCAATGCTGAATGCAAAGGGCGTTTGCTGTGGCTTTAACTACAGCTTTGGTGCTAAGGGGAAGGGAACCCCAGCGCTTCTTCAGTCCCTTTGTGAAAAGAAGGGCATTGAGTTTTTCATGGCTCCTGCAACAATCCTTGACTCGGAGCCTGTTAGTTCAACTCGCATTAGAAAAGCAATTTTTGAGGGCGACATAGAACTTGCAAACCGCATGCTTGGACGACCTTACTCCTATGACAGACTTGTCGTAGATGGAGACAAGCGTGGTCGTTCAATGGGCATACCAACAATTAATCAGCTTTTGCCAGAAAACATGGCAATTCCAAAATTCGGTGTGTATGAGAGTACAACCACTGTTGATGGAATAGAATATGCATCGCTCACAAACATAGGCGTTAGACCAACAATTGGAACGGGCTATGTTTCTAGTGAAACCTTTATTATTGATTTTAGTGGTGACCTTTACGGAAAGCATATTACCGTGTCTCTTCTTGGGTTTATGAGACCTGAGAAAAAGTTTGATTCAATTGAAGAACTTTATGCTCAAATAAATGCCGATGTTGCGGCAGTTAAAAGTCGAAAAAAATAAAACTTTACTTTTATATAAGTATATGTTATCATTTATAAGCCTTTTTCTCGGAGGACGGCGTATACCATTTTTGGTGTTCACCTTTACCGTACCCTGGGAAACTGGAATACTATTTTAAATGAGGTGAAAAGAATGACACAGGCAGAGAAGCAGGCTATTATGGCTGAGTATGCTACACATGAAGGAGACACTGGTTCTCCAGAGGTTCAGATTGCTGTTCTTACAAAGAGAATTAACGATCTTAACGAACACCTTCGTGTTCATCAGCATGACCATCACTCAAGAAGAGGCCTTCTTAAGATGGTAGGTCACAGACGTAACCTTCTTGCATACTTGCAGAAGAACGACATTGAGCGTTACCGTTCAATCGTTTCAAGACTCGGTCTCCGTAAGTAAGACCCAAAATAGGCAGGTAACACATTTCGTGTTATCTGCCTTAATTAGCATTTAAAGGTAAAAGCACAACCCTTCCTAGAGGTACCTTTTTCAAGGTATAGCAGTGAATAAAGAACCCGAAATCTTCGGATTTTTTATTTATTGCTAAACCCTAAAACTTACCTCTTGGAAAATGTGTTTATATATTGCATGACTTGCAAAATTTAAGGAAAAAGAGGTAAAAGACATGTTTGAAAACTTTAAGGTTTATGAAACTACTCTTGCAGGCAGACCACTTTCACTTGAGACAGGTAAAATGGCTGGCCTTGCAAACGCAGCAATCATGGCTCGTTACGGTGAGACAGCAGTTCTCTGTACTGTAACAGCTTCAGCAAAGCCAAGAGAGGGCGTAGATTTCTTCCCACTCTCAGTTGACTACGAAGAGAAGATGTA
>DCGS01000033.1:540-2036 GCA_002314645.1 Ruminococcaceae bacterium UBA1772 | reverse complement strand
CGTCCAATCCGTCCACTCTTCCCAAAGGATATGAGAAATGACTGTTCAGTTGTTGCAACAGTTATGTCAGTAGATCCTGACTGTTCACCAGAAATTACAGCTGCAATTGGTGTTTCAGCTGCAATTGCAATTTCAGATATTCCATGGGCTGGTCCTATTTCTTCTGTAGATGTTGGTCTTGTTGATGGCGAAATTGTTATCAACCCAACACTTGAGCAGAGAGCTCAGACAGAGCTTAAGCTTACTGTTTCTTCAACAGCAGACCTCGTTGCAATGATTGAGGCTGGTGCAAACGAAATTCCAGATGACAAGATGTTCGAGTGCATCATGGCTGGTCACGAAGTAAACAAGGAAGTTGTTAAGTTCATCAACGGCATTGTTGAAGAAATTGGCAAGCCAAAGTTTGAGTTTGAATCAAACGATCCAGACCCAGCAATTCTTGACGAAATTGAAGCTTTCTGCGTTGAAGACGTAAAGAAAGCTCTTGATACAGACGACAAGAACGTAAGAGACGAAAGACTTCTTCCAATCTACGACGCTGTTCATGAGAAGTATGACGAGCAGTTCGAAGGCCAGGAAGGCAAGATTGATGAAATCCTTTACCTTGTTCAGAAGCACGTTGTTAGAAACTGGCTCAAGAACGAGAAGAAGCGTGTAGACGGACGTGGCATTGATGAAATTCGTCCACTCAACGCACAGATTGACCTTCTTCCAAGAGTTCACGGTTCAGGTATGTTCACACGTGGACAGACACAGGTTCTTTCAATTGCAACACTTTCATCTCTTTCAGATGCTCAGAAGCTTGACGGTCTTGATGAAGAGAAGGAGAAGCGTTACATTCACCACTACAACTTCCCTTCATACTCTGTTGGCGAAACAAAGCCATCAAGAGGACCAGGACGTCGTGAAATTGGTCACGGCGCACTTGCAGAGCGTGCTCTTGTTCCAGTAATTCCTTCAGTAGATGAATTCCCATATGCAATCCGTGTAGTATCTGAAGTACTTTCTTCAAACGGTTCTACATCACAGGGCTCAATCTGTGGTTCAACACTTGCACTCATGGCTGCTGGTGTTCCAATTAAGGCTCCTGTTGCTGGTATTTCATGTGGTCTTATTACAGGCGATGAAGGCGTGTACGGCGACTTCATGACAATGGTAGATATCCAGGGTCTTGAAGACTTCTACGGCGACATGGACTTCAAGGTTGCAGGTACTCACAAGGGTATTACAGCAATCCAGATGGACTTAAAGGTTCACGGTCTTACACCTGAAATTATTAAGGAAGCTTTCGAGAAGACAAGAAAAGCTCGTCTTTACATCCTTGACGAAGTAATGCTTCCAGTAATTCCAGAGCCAAGAGCAGAGCTTTCAAAGTATGCTCCAAAGATGCTTTCAACAAAGATCAATCCTGAAAAGATTGGTGATGTTATTGGTAAGCAGGGTAAGGTAATCCAGAAGATCTGTGCTGAGTGCAACTGTAAGGTTGACGTAAACGA
>DCGS01000033.1:0-497 GCA_002314645.1 Ruminococcaceae bacterium UBA1772 | reverse complement strand
TTGAAGATGCACAGCGTGCAATCTTTATGGTAGAGACAATTGCTAATGACCCAGAAGTAGGTGCAATCTACAAGGGCGTTGTTACAAGACTTATGAACTTCGGTGCATTCGTTGAAATTGCTCCAGGCAAGGAAGGCCTTGTTCATATCAGCCGTCTTGACGTTAAGCGCACAGAGAAGGTTGAAGACGTTGTAACAGTTGGCGATGAAATCATCGTTAAGGTTCTTGAAATTGACGATCAGGGCAGAATTAACCTTTCAAGAAGAGATGCTCTTATTGAAGTTGAAGGTGCTGTTCCTGAAAACGAAATTGAAGATGCTCCACAGCGTCGTCCAAGCGGAAACTTCCGTCGTGGCGGCAGAGACAGAAGATAACTTTTAATGAGGTTTTAGTATGGCAGACGATGTAATCCGCATTGTTGAGCTTCCTCTTTCTGGAAATACCGGTGACGAGCCAAAGGCTGAAACACCGGTAGAAACTCCAGTGGCTGAAGAGCC
>DCGS01000058.1 GCA_002314645.1 Ruminococcaceae bacterium UBA1772 | reverse complement strand
AATTTTTGTGGAGTGTGGACTCGCCCAAAATACATTGGCGGCTGCTTCTTCACATTTCTGCTCAGCAGAAAAGCAGTTCCGCCAGCCGCTGGAATATGGGGGACAACGTCCACCAACAGCGCAGCGCACTGTGACTGGTGCGGGCGCGGCTGTAATATCAAACTCTGGAAAAGGTCCCCATATTACAGCCGCAAGATTTGGGAAAATAGTAGATTATGGTGTGACAGATGAGAATAATATGGGTGCTGCAATGGCACCATCTGCGGCTGATACCATATGGGGCTTTCTAAATGATACAGGTACAAAACCAGAAGACTATGACATGATCCTAACTGGTGATTTAGGCCTTGCTGGTTCTGAACTTTTAATTGAACTATTAAAACGAGAGCATGGGTGTGACATTTCTGCCGTTCACAATGACTGTGGTCTTCTTATCTTTGATAAGGAAGAACAGGACGTGCACTGTGGAGGCTCTGGTTGTGGTTGTAGTGCCGCTGTTGTGTGTACCTATATTCATAGGCTTCTAAGTGAAAGCAGACTTAAGAGGGTTCTCTTTGTGGGTACAGGAGCATTGGTATCTACTGTTTCGCCTCTTCAAAATGATACGGTTCCAGGCATTTCTCATGCAGTGTTATTGGAGGATTAAAATGGGAATACTAAAAGCATTTATTGTTGGCGGATTAATTTGCGTTGTTGGACAAATTCTTATAGACAAGACATCCTTAACTCCCGCTAAAATTTTAGTAACGTTTGTTGTTCTAGGCGTATTTCTAGGTGCAGTTGGAGTATATGAGCCCTTTTCTGAGTGGGCGGGAAGTGGGGCAAACGTCCCGCTAACGGGTTTTGGGAACTTGCTTGTACAGGGCACAAAAAAAGCTCTCAAGGAGGATGGTCTCCTTGGAGCAATAACTGGTCCTTTAACTTCAGGCGCTGCAGGAATAACAGGCGCCTTGTTCTTTGGCTTTGTTGTGTCCCTCTTTGCAAGGTCTAAGGCAAAATAGGCATAAAAAAACGACGCTTATGCGTCGTTTTTGGGTACCACAATTATTTTGCAGCTTTTATTACAAGAGCTGACTTTTTGCGAGCAGCGTTGTTCTTGTGAAGAATTCCCTTAGCGCAAGCCTGGTCAATCTTCTTTACAGCTGCCTTTACAAGCTCGTCCTTATTTTCTGCGTTTGTCTCAATTGCAACATTAGCCTTTTTGATAGCTGTCTTAAGTGCTGAATTTGTTGACTTGTTTCTCTGAGCCTTTGCCTGGTTAACGATTACACGTTTCTTAGCTGATTTAATGTTAGGCATAATTACACCTCCCCTTAGTCGTTACAGTGATATATATTAACACCATTAAATAAAAAAATCAATAATTATTTTTAAAGGAAAATAAATCATGAATGTTCGTACAGATCTTGCAGTAGAACTTGTATCTTCAAAACAAAATAAAAATGACGGTCACGACGGCTATACCTGTGAAATAAGGGAAACTGACGCGTATAAAACAACCGTAATAACTGTGGATAATGAAACGGGTGAAAAGGCCATTGGTAAGCCAAAGGGACAGTATATAACTGTCGAAATGGCACCGTTTGGTGTAGATGGTGAATTTACGGATGGAAGAGTTGAGGCAGTTGAAAAAGAACTCTTAAAACTAATTCCAAAGGAAGGTCCAATTTTGGTCGTAGGCCTTGGAAATAGGGATATTACTGCAGATGCACTTGGACCGCTTGCAGTTTCAAAAATCCTTGCAACAAGGCATCTAAAGAGTGAAAAAGGACTTCTTAAAAACTTACGAGAGGTGGCAGGAATTATTCCTGGTGTATTGGGGCAGACTGGCATAGAGGTCAGCGACATACTAAAGGGAATAGTAGAAATGATTAAGCCGAGTGCAATAATTACAATTGACGCTCTTGCTGCAAGAGACCTTGACCGACTTGGATGCACAATTCAAATTACAGATACGGGCGTGTCACCAGGCTCTGGAATAGGCAACAGACGAAAAACAATAAACAAGGAAACAATGGGTGTCCCAGTTATATCTATTGGCGTTCCGACCGTAATTGCCATGGCAAATATTACGGATGATGAAAAGTATTCAAACTTGATTGTTACACCAAAAGACATTGATCTGCTAATTGAAAGGGCAGCGCGATTCATTTCTCTTGCAATAAATAAATCGCTTTTTAGAACTCTATCAACTGATGACATAATAGGCCTCTGTGGTTAATAGAATGTATTGGTGATAGTTGTGACTCTAAAAAAGAGAATGAAGAATACTTTCGTTATTCTTCTTCCATTTATAGTATTTACAGGTGCTGTGGCTCTTGGCGGCGTGTTCCGCGAGCATGGCGACCGGTACGCCCTCGTATTTCTAGGCACACAAAATCCAAAGGAATCAATCTCGCTAATACGTGATGAACTTGAGGGCGAAGCTCCGGAAGAAATTCAGAAGACTATAGATACCCTTGACATCCCGGAGCACACGCCGCCTATAGCGACAGCACCTTCTGACAAGGCACTCGAGGAAATAATAGAGAAAGCCAAAAAGGAGCAAGCGAACGCAAAGAAGAGTGGCTCCATAGTTGAAGCCACGTACGGAAGCCGAAATGCAACAAACACATATAAAAATGTGGCCGTACGAAACATGACGTACAGCCACGGCATAAATATTAAAGAGTGCTTAAATGCAAAGTGCAAGCTTGAAATAAAGGATAAGGATAAACCGACAGTTTTAATATTCCATACCCACACAACAGAAAGTTATGAAATGCTAGATAGGGGTTGGTATTCAAATGATTTTCCAACCAGAAGTTCATCGCCAGATACGAACATGGT
>DCGS01000059.1:768-7599 GCA_002314645.1 Ruminococcaceae bacterium UBA1772 | reverse complement strand
GTGCGATTTATGCAAAATTAATTTACACACTGTCTGCAGTGATGTATTCGTAAAGGTCTTTTCTGACTGGTTTTTCGAGTTTGTAGCCAATCTTTACAGCCGTGTGCTCTGTTTCAGGCATAACAAACTCTTCAGAATAACCAGTAGGATGCATTAGACCAAGATAATAGAATTCTTTTGAATTCGAGTCGTCTTTATTCTTCCTAACAAACAAATGCATAGCAATACCTAATTCATCAGAATGTAAAGCATTTTGAACGTCGTTTGAGCTAACAACTCGTCTTGACTTAGATATAGCAATTAAGTTTGTCTGACTTATAAAATGGTCCTCATATTTTATAGTCGCCTGAATATCTTCATCTTTTTCGTAGTTTATAAAGACGGGATATGTTTTAGTAACGTAATTATATTTATATCCTCCAATATTAGTTGGTACTTCATTCTTCTCCCACTCTAAAAGTCTACAAGCATCTTCATATGTATACTTCTCATAAAGCTTTAATGATGTCCCCTTAACCGGATTAGTATAATACTTCTCATACCTATAAAGTCCCAAATTTATAACATCTAACAAAAACTGTTTAAAATCAGAATTTGACAGTTCGTTATAAAAGCTTTCACTGAGTGCAAAATCTCTTTCATCTGGTTGTATAAATACAGAATTAATATAGGTATCTTTACCAGAGCCAACTGCAAATTCGTTTGTAAGCACATTAACAATGTTAGTTTCTGTATATGGCGTGAAGTCTATATCATATTTTTCTTTAAGATACATTTGTGTCTTTGAAATAAGGTTTCTTTTTTCTCCCTNNATCCCTGTAATGCTAACAAGAGAAGAACCAATTCATGAGGACGCTTTCCTTCAGCGAGCTTACTTGAAACAAACTGAAGCATTTCTCTCTGCAAATCATTAAGCTCTAAATCAAATTCTTTTTCTTTTGACTTAAGGAATTCATAATATGAATTTCTCTTTTTGAATTGTTTATTGATTATTTTAATTGGATCAATTTCTCCATACTTGTCAAATTCAACTAGACTTGGAATTCTTCCTAACTTATTTTTCAACTGAGTATATCCATCAACCAACAGCTTCATTTCGTTGAAGTCTGCAGCGTCAATTTGCGCAAATATTCTTTTGGCTGTTATCTCATCAAAATTAACAGTTGAGCATCCTGGAATTATACTGTTACCCTCTGAAATATATCTTCTCAAAGTATCCTTGTTAAGAGATTTATCTCCAGAGAGGGCAATTGGGATTAAAAAGTCTTTTTTATAATTTCCAATGAAATCAATAACTACTAAATAGTCCTTATCAATAAACTGTCTGAGGCCTCTACCAAGCTGTTGAACAAAAATTATTGCAGACTCAGTTGGTCGAAGCATTATAACCTGATTGATTGCAGGTATATCTACACCTTCGTTGAATATATCAACAGTAAAAATGTAGTCTAGGCAATCATCGTCAGAATCCTGCTCTAATCTTTTTACAGCTTCTGCTCTAAATTTCTGTGAATCAGCACCTGAAAGTGCAATTGTTCTAAATCCAAGACCATTAAATTTATTTGACAACTCGTTACATATTTCATTACGGCTACAGAAAATCAAACCTTTTACACGGTCGCCGCTGTAACCATACATTTCTGATTTTTCTAATATGTGTTTTACGCGTTCATCTGATACAAGATTATTAAAGTCATCATCGTCTATTAACTGACCATCAACCTCTATATCGCTTATTCCAAAATAATGAAATGGACAAATCAGTTTTTCTTCCATTGCATCTTGGAGTCTGATTTCATATGCAATATTATAATCAAACAATTCATATATATTTGCACCATCAGTACGTTCAGGAGTTGCAGTCATCCCCAATAAAAACTTAGGTTTAAAATAATCAAGAATCTTCCTACTTGTTGGAGCACCGGTTCTATGAGCTTCATCAAATACAATATAATCGAATTCATCTGGATCAAAGCTCTTTAAAACCTCGTCCTTTGACATCATATTAGTTGTAGCAAATAGGAAATCAGCACTTGTGTCCTTATTATTACCACTAAAAACAGACATTGTTTGTGAGCCACCAATAACTCTTTTGAAACTTTTAAGAGCAGACTTTGCTATTTGCTCTCTGTGAATAAGGAAAAGACATCTTCTTGGCTTGAAAGCACAAACATCCATAGCTGCAAGATATGTTTTTCCAGTTCCGGTTGCAGAAATCAACAAGGCCTTTTCCGCGCCAGAATCTCTTAATTCTTCCAAATGTTTCAAAGCTGCAACCTGCATCTTATTTGGCTTAATTTTTGTGTCTATTTCAACAAGACTTTCTTTGTATTGCTTTTCACTATTTTTTGTCCAATACAATTGCTGATCATAAATTTTCTGGTATGCATTCAGAAAATCATCATCAACAGGAACGGCCATATCAAAAAGCTTATCAAATTCGTTTAAAGTATCATTTGTAATTCCTGCATTTTCCTTGGAAATAACTTTTATATTCCATTCCTTATTTTCACATAATGCATTTTGAGTTAAATTACTACTTCCAATAATTGATGTATACTCGTCACCGCGTCTAAAAATGTAGCCCTTAGTGTGCATACATTTTTCGTCACTTACTATTCTTAACTCAATATTCTCAAATGATAATAGTTTTTTCAAAGCCTTGGGCTGTGTGAAATTTTGATATTGTGAAGCAACAATTTTTCCAGTTATACCCTTTTCCATTAAAAGGTTAAATGTTTGAATAAGACTAATAACGCCACCTTCGGTTACAAAGGCAACAGAAAAGAAAAATTCATCACAGTGCTTTAACTCATACTCAATTGAAGTCAGCACTTTTTCACCCTGCTTGTAATCATTTACAAGCAAGGCTGGCTTATACCTATCTTCAGCATCAACAGTGCTGTCTAGAAAACCATATTTAATTCCATCGAGTAATGGCTTTGCAACTTCCATATCATTTCTCCATTAATTGTTTTACTATAGGCTGGTCAGCCGGGGCCCAATCAAGCGATGCTAAATCTTCTTTTTTCAGCCACTTATGGTCAACATGTTCTTTTCTAACAAACTCCATACTATCCACTTCACAAAAGTATGCGTGCATAGTAATTTCAAAATCAGGATATGTATGATTTACAGACATAAAATAATCTGACTCTGAAACGTTTACCTTCATTTCCATCTCTTCATACAGTTCCCGCTTTAAAGCCTGACTATTAGTTTCACCCGGTTCTACTTTTCCGCCCGGAAACTCATACTTTAATGATACATAGTCAAACTTGCCAACCGGACGCTGCATGCAAAGAATTAAATCTTCATATTTAATTATTCCTGCAACTACTTCTAAATGTTTCATAAATACCTCTAAAAAACAAATTATGTAAATATTATAATAAACAAATGTGGTTTAAACAAACTATTTTAATAAACACAACAATATCATTTTCAACAACGCTAAAAATCCGCTACGTTTTGTAGCGGATTTTCATTTTTACTTCCCATTGCCATTAAACAACTAAGAAGTTCCTTTCGTACTTAAAGCTTAATTCCATATTTCTTTGCAATTCGTTCACGTTCTGCTTTTTGATCAGGAGTTGATTAGTCTACAGAAATATACTCCTTTTCTTCGCCTGTGTATAATAAACCTGCGTGAATATAGCTTTCTTTTATATGCTTCTTAGGTCTATTTTTTCGAATTGCCATAAAAGCTTACTTTCTCTTACCATTGAAAAGATAATCAAGGATCATAAGGTCTGTAATGTCGTCAAGGAAGTCTCTGCGTGTGTTCACACTGCCACCTAAGAGTGGAGCCCAGAAACCATAAAGAAATGCTACTACTGATAAACCAATAATTAAAAGTATTGACATAATACCGCCTCCTTCTGATTTTATTATAACTCCACATGTGTCCCATTTGACGGACAGTAAAAAAACAGAAGCGAGCATATTTAGATGCTCGCTTTTTCCTATATTTATGGCTTTTTAATAACATTTATTGCATTATCATTTTATTGAAAAGGCAACACAAAAACGGTATAATTTACCAGAAAGGTAAACCTCATCTGCGAGGCGGCTTGCACTCCCTTTTTGAAAGGAGGTGCATACAATATGGAATTGTTATACATAACATATTGTATCTTTATCCTAATTATATTAATTTTACTCATTAGATAAAATTAATAAAAGGACAAGAGCCGTCGTAGCAGCGACGGCTCTTGTCTAAACACAACTTTTAGGCAAGCCGCTATGACGGGGTTTACCTTTCGTTTTGTATTATATACCAATTTTTGGTATTAGTCAACAAAGAGATTTTTCTTAGAAATTGATTATTACAGGTGCATTTGTGAATGAGTAGATTACAGCAGTAGCATTTTCAAAAAAGAATACTTCTGTGTTTGCGTCGTTCTCATCATACATTCCACGAAGTTGTGGGTATGCATCAAGCATTGACTTCTTAGCTTCAATTGATGGGTCCTCTTTGAGTGTTCCTTCAATGCGGATCCATTCACCATTTTTGAATGCACAAATTTCTACCTTTGGATTCTTGTGAATCTGCTCTGAAACTGGCTTTGACTTACCTGTCTGAATGTAGAGTTTTCCATCATATACGTGTGCTGTACCAAAAGGACGAACTCTAGGCTGGTCACCTTCTGTTGTAGCAAGGAAATATGTTTCTGCTTCCTTTAAAAAGTTTACTGCTCTTTCCATTATTTTACCTCCAATACTTTGTAGCCAAGGTCTTCAACAATTGCCTTGAGTGTTTCATCTGCAATTGGTTCTGCAAGTGTAATGTCTGCTGTTCCATTCTCATGAGAAACTACAGCTGTTTCAACTTCTGGAAGATCGTTAAGAGTGTCTCTTACCTTTGCTTCACAGTGTCCACACATCATACCTTCAATTTTCATTGTCTTTTGCATAGTTTTTACTCCTTATATATATGTTTTATTTTTTTGTTTTGTGCTTGTAGATGTTTTTAAGGTTAAGTCTTAAGGCATTTGTTACAACACAGAAGCTTGAAAGGCTCATTGCAGCGGCGCCGAACATTGGATTTAGGGTAAGTCCAAGTGGAATGAATACGCCTGCTGCAAGTGGTATTCCAAGCGTGTTGTATATGAAAGCCCAGAAGAGGTTCTCATGAATGTCCTTTAGAGTCATACGTGAAAGACGGATGGCTGCAGGAACATCTATGAGGTTTGAATTCATGAGAACTATGTCTGCGGCGTCTATGGCAACGTCTGTACCCGCTCCTATGGCCATACCAGTGTCAGCACGTGTAAGGGCGGGAGCGTCATTTATGCCGTCGCCTACCATTAGGACTTTACCTTTTTCTTGAAGTTCTCTTATTTTAGATTCCTTCTCATTTGGAAGAACGTTTGCAATTACATTCTTTATGCCAGCCTTTTTAGCAATGGCTCTTGCAGTGCATTCGTTGTCTCCTGTGAGCATTACAACTTCAAGGCCTAAATCTTGGAGCTGCTCTATTGCCTCTACTGCATCATCTTTTAAAGTGTCTGCAACGGCAATTATTCCAAGAAGTGTATTTCCTTTTGAGAAGAAAAGTGGAGTCTTTCCTTGCTTTGAAAGTTCATCTGCCTGTTCTATGAATTCTGGTGGAATTTTAACCACTGTTTCCATGTACTTAAGACTGCCCGCATGTATGGAAAACTTCTTACTTACGTTGTTTGTGGCCTCATGGTATATTGCTTTAAGGCCATTTCCAGGAAGATTTTGGAAGTCTGTAAAGGTCTTCCTCTTTACACCGTTGGTTTCAGCATAGTTTACAACTGCTTTTGCAAGAGGGTGTTCGCTCTTTTTCTCAATACTATAGGCAATTTGGAGGAGTTCCTCCTCTCCTATTTTATACTTCTCATTTGGAATTACGTCTGTTACTTCTGGGTTGCCCTTTGTTATGGTTCCAGTCTTATCAAGAACAACAATTTCTGTTCTTCCTGAGTTTTCAAGACACTCGGCAGTCTTGAAAAGAATGCCGTTCTTGGCACCCATTCCGTTGCCGACCATTATGGCAACTGGCGTTGCAAGTCCCAGTGCACATGGGCATGAAATTACAAGAACGGATATGCCTCTTGCAAGAGCATATCCTATTGATTGGTCTTCAGGTTTTAGGAATAGCCATATTATTGTTGTTACTATGGCTATTGCTATTACCACTGGGACGAAGACGCCAGACACTTTGTCGGCAACTTTAGCAATTGGTGCCTTGGTTGCAGAAGCATCTTCAACCATTTTAATAATTTGAGCAAGGGTTGTGTCGTTTCCTACCCTTGTTGCTTTACAAGTAATATTTCCCTGTGTGTTTATTGTTGCAGCGGAAACCTTGTCTCCTGGCTTTTTGTCAACAGGAATGCTTTCACCTGTTAAGGCGGATTCATCTATAGAGGTTTCACCTTCAAGGATTATTCCATCTACTGGAATGCTTTCACCAGGTTTAACTATGAAGAGCTGATCTATTTGAACTTCAGATGCGTTTATTGTTTTTTCTGTTACTTTTTTATTTTCTTCTTGTCCTTCTGTTTCAATTAGAACTGTAGCGGTTTTAGGCTTTAGTCTAACTAGACTTTTGAGGGCGTCTGTCGTTCTTCCTTTTGACTTTGCCTCAAGCGTTTTGCCTACGGTTATGAGGGCTAAAATCATGGCTGCTGACTCAAAATAAAAGTCTGGCATTTCATCCTTTATGTTAAAAAGAAGAGCGGTGCTATATACGAATGAAGCGGTTGAACCAAGGGCCACAAGTGTGTCCATATTTGGTGTTCCGTGAATTATTCCTTTTGCACCATTTATGAAGAAGTTCCTGTTTATTACCATTACAATGAC
>DCGS01000059.1:0-685 GCA_002314645.1 Ruminococcaceae bacterium UBA1772 | reverse complement strand
CCGAACATCATATGTCCCATTGAGAAGTACATAAGGATGAGGACAAATATTACTGAAAGAATTAGTCTTCTAAGAAGCTTTGGAGTTTCTGTGTCCTTTAGTAAATCTTCGTCATTTCTATTTTCTGCATCTATTTGCGTTGCGCCATAGCCTGCATCTTTTACTGCTTTTATTATTTTGTCAGGTGACGCTGTGCCTGTAACGGCCATTGAGTTTGTAAGTAGGGAAACTGATACAGTTTCAACACCCTCTACCTCAGACACGGCCTTTTCAACTCTTGCACTGCAAGCGGCGCAGCTCATACCTGTTACGTTGTATTGATCTATTTTATTTGTATCTATTTTCTTTTGTTCTTGTTCCATAGTTTCCTCTTATTTCATGAGCTTTTGAAGGGTTGCAACAAGTTCGTCTATTGTTTCATCTTTTCCTTCTCTAATATCTTCTCTTACACATGTTTTTATATGTGTTGCAAGAAGTTCTTTTTGGAAGGAATTAATGGCAGCAGACACTGCAGAGGTCTGTGTTAAAACATCTATACAGTATGCGTCGTTTTCAACCATTCCTTTTATTCCCCTAATTTGTCCTTCAATACGACTAAGTCTGTTTATGAGGGCTTTTACTTCCTCTTCTGAACGTTCCTTAGTAGCATGACAACAACAATTCTTCTCTTCCATTTTCTACCTCC
>DCGS01000084.1 GCA_002314645.1 Ruminococcaceae bacterium UBA1772 | reverse complement strand
GGTCACCAATATGCACCTTTAGCTCAGCTGGTAGATCACCTGACTCTTAATCAGGGTGTCCAGGGTTCGAGTCCCTGATGGTGTACCACGTCAGAACAGTTTCCGTTACTCAAAAGTGAACTAAAGCTCACTTCTTCGTTACTTCAACTGTTCTTCCTTGTCCCCAAAAAGCGCAAGTCGCTTTCCGGGGGCCCCATATTAGATGGCCCGTTGGTCAAGTGGCCTAAGACTCCGGCCTCTCACGCCGGCAACACGAGTTCGAATCTCGTACGGGTCACCAATTTGCCTTAATAGCTCAGTCGGTAGAGCACGCGGCTGTTAACCGCGGTGTCACAGGTTCGAGTCCTGTTTGAGGCGCCAGATGAAACCACCCAATAGGGTGGTTTTATTTTTTTGCTTTTTGACCGATGGTGTCACTTTTATTTGACAAATGCCATAAAATGCCATATACTATAAGCGAAAGGCAAACCATTTGCGGTTTACCGAATCGGTTTAAACAAATTTAGTTTAGAACCGCTCAGTTCGCAGCTGGGCGGTTCTTTCTTTTTACAATAATCTTTATAGAAATATTTCTAATAGTAATTGTAAAAGTCATACCATCACCTCCCTTTAAAGAGGTAGATGGTAAACCGCCGTTAATGGCTTGCCTTCCGATGTTAATTATAACTACTCAAATTCTAATATCAAGCAAATTGGAATGAGTGGTAATCATAGGGAATAAACGGTAACTTTCTTTTGACATTTAGACTATAACAGTCAATAATAGGTATAAGAGGTGAGTGTATGGGTGAACTAACTAAAAAGAAAAGACTTGGCTATATAGATATTGCAAAAGGCTATGCAATGATTCTTGTAATGATTGGTCATTGCCTTGACTTTGCTCATGTCTATTTATTCCTTTGGCTGTATACATTTCATATGCCATTGTTCTTTTCTCTTTCAGGATTTACTTTTAATGCAAATAGATATGACTCGTTTAAGACGTTTACTAAAAAGAAATTCATTTCTTTAATGGTTCCATACTATTGCCTTGCAACCTTGCTTGCAATATCTATGGTTATATATGGTCTTGTAACAACAGGGGACTTAAACATAAATCTGTTCCTTAAAAGAGAACTCTACATTTTAATAGCCAACAGAAACCATACACAGTATTTTACAATGTGGTTCCTTCCAGCTTTGTTCTTCTCAGAACTCCTTTTCTATTGGGTAGACAAAGCATGTAAGAACAAGGTGCATTTCCTTTGTCTTGCATTTGTAGGATTTGCAATTGTAGGATCCATCCTCATAAAGTACGTTCAAGGCTTCTACTATAGTCTTGATATGGTTCCAATAGCAACTTCTTTCCTCATAATGGGTAAACTCATAAAAATGCTAGTTGATAAAATAGATAGTAAGGTAGAGGAGAAGAACATAAACAAAAAGGCATCATATGCCATACTCATGCTTACAACTCTTGCACTCAACATCCTTTTCCTTAAACTAAACTACAACGTTCTTGGAAGAAGTATTTCACTCTTCAATGCAAGAATAGGTAATCCATTCCTTTTCTACTTTGGTGCAATATTCGGTACACTTGCTGCCATATTCGGCTGCATTCTCATAGAAAAGTGTAAGCCACTTGAATACATAGGCAAGAACACACTTGTTTACTACGCTTTCCAAAACACACTTGTTATACCAATCTTCGTAAAGCTCATGTACAAGTTAATTGACCTTGTTCCATTCCTTAAAGCTTGGCCACTTTCACTCACCATAACAATGGTACTTAGCGCTCTAGTCCTTGCAGCAATGTCAGAACTAGTAAACAGATACCTTCCATTCGTTCTTGGTAGAAAGAAATAAAGAAACAAAGAAACAAAGAAATAAAACAAAAAAGTAAAAAAAATATAAAAAAACAACCCCCATAGGGGCTTGTAGACGTACTTAGGGTATATTAATATATCTATGGAAATAATATTAATGCTTAAATCATTTCCATTCCCAAAATTTAAACCCAAAAGAAAAAAGACCAGGAAAGTTCCTGGTCTTTTTTCTTGCGTATTATCCTTTTAATATTTTATAATATTATATGTATTTTTTATTAGGAGGTCTTAGTATGACTTTAGTAGCGTATTTTAGTGCAAGTGGTGTTACAAAGAAGAAGGCTGAGGAGTTAGCTAGTTCTTTGGGGGCAGATATATATGAGATTAAGCCTGTGGTGCCATATACAAAGGCTGATCTTAATTGGATGGATAAGACATCTCGTACTACTATTGAGTGTGCAGATAAGAGCTTTAGACCTGAAATGGTAGATGACCTTGCGGACATTTCTAAGTATGATACAGTATATATTGGATTCCCTATTTGGTGGTATGTAGCACCAAACATTATTAAGACTTTCGTTGAGAAGTTTGATTTTAGTGGAAAGAAGATTGTTGTATTTGCAACATCTGGTGGAAGCGGATTTGGCAAGACTATTGAAGACTTAAAGCCATCTGCTCCAAATGCTGTGTTTGAACAAGGTAGTCTTAATTAAGACTATTTTAAACTTGTTGTTGCAAAATATTTTATATTAATTTATGCTTGCATTAACAAGTTTTAGGAGGACCCATTATGACAGAATTAGAAGCATTGAAAAATAGACATTCAGTAAGAAGCTATCTTAACAAACCAATAGAAGAGGAAAAGGTTGCTCTTTTAAATGAAAAGGTAGCGGAAATAAATGATAAGACTGGACTTCACATTCAGCTTTTGATCAATGAGCCAAAGTGTTTTGCAGTGAACGATGTAGACTATGGTGTATTTAAGAACTGCACAAACTACTTTACTATGGTTGGACCAAAGGGTATGGATGAAGAAGTTGGATACTATGGTCAAATGCTTGTTTTGTATGCACAGCAGTTAGGACTTAACACCTGTTGGGCTAAATCATCCTTCAAGAAGAGTGGCGTAACATTTGAGCAGAACCCAGGGGAGAAGCTTTACATAGTTATTGCTCTTGGATATGGTGAAACACAGGGACATGAAAGAAAGACAAAGTCAATGGAAGCTCTTTCAAACTGTACTGAAAGCAGTCCACAGTGGTTTAAGGATGGTATGGAAGCAGCAATGCTTGCACCAACAGCAATTAACCAGCAAAGATTTTATCTTTCAGAAAAGGATGGAGTTGTAACAGCTAAGGCTAAGTTCTCCATTTTAACTCATATGGATTTAGGTATTGTTAAATACAACTTTGAAATAGGTGCCGGTAAAGAAAACTTTAAGTGGGCAGAATAATTTTGGAATGGTGAATGATATGAAATCAAAAGTATATTTTACAAAGGATATTAGTCCTGAAGCTGCAATTAAACTTTATGAAGCAGTAGGGCTTAAACTTTCAGGCAATGTTGCAGCAAAAATTCACTCAGGTGAAAAGGGAAACCAGAACTTCTTAAAGCCAGAATTCTGGGAGCCAATGATTAATCATGTAAATGGACATGTTGTTGAATGCAACACAGCATATACAGGTTCAAGAATGCATACAAAAGATCACATTGACCTTTTAAAGTTCCACGGTTGGACAAAGAAGTTCGATGTTGACTTAATGGATGCAGAAGGAGAGGACCTTGTTCTTCCAGTTAAAAATGGTAACGTCCTTAAGGAAAACTTTGTAGGTGCTCACCTTAAGAACTACGACTCAATGGTTGTATGTGGTCACTTCAAAGGTCATCCAATGGGTGGTTACGGCGGAGCATTAAAGCAGCTTTCAATTGGCTGTGCTTCTTCTGAAGGAAAGACATGGATTCACTCTGGCGGAGTTCACAAGGACTTTGAGGACCAGGATAGAGTTTGGGGTCAGCATGCTGAACAGGATACATTCCTTGAGGCAATGGCAGATGCAGCATCATCTGTTGTTGACTTCTTTGACGGTAAAATTGTATACCTCTTTGCAATGTGCAACCTTTCAGTTGACTGTGACTGTTGTGAAGTGGCTGAGGACCCTTGTATGAAGGATATTGGCTTCCTTGCATCAACAGACCCTGTTGCCATTGACCAAGCTTGTATGGACCTCATAAACGCACAGACAGACGACCCAGGACTTCCTCATTTCCTTGAAAGAGTAAACAGTCGTCATGGCGTACACACTATTGAAGCAGCAGCAAAAATTGGTGTTGGTTCAAGAGAATATGAACTTATAGAGATATAAAATGTGGTATAATACGACTTGGTGACAAGTCGTATTATTTTTATATTTGATTTTTGTTTTATCTTTAGGAGGCAGTTATGTCTAAGACATATCTTGAGTATTTTGAAGAAATATGTGGTATACCACATGGGTCTGGGAATACATCGCAGATAAGAGACTATGTAGTTGAGTTTGCAAAGTCTTTTGGGCTGGATTACTATACGGATGAATGGAACAATGTTGTTATAAGAAAGTCTGCAACGGAGGGCTATGAGGACCATGACATAGTAGTTCTTCAAGGACATCTAGATATGGTTTGTGAGAAGGAGCCAGGTGTGGAGTTTGACTTTCTAACTGACGGCTTAAAGCTTCGTACAGAGGGTGACTTCCTTATGGCTACGGGCACAACTCTTGGTGGAGATGACGGCATTGCAGTAGCAATGATGCTGAGCATTTTATCCTCTTCAACCATTTCTCACCCTGCACTTGAATGCGTGTTTACTACAGACGAGGAAACAGGAATGTTCGGCGCTGCAGGACTTGATGCATCTGAGGTTAAGGGAAGAAAACTCATAAACATAGACAGTGAAGACGAGGGAATATTCACTGTTGGCTGCGCTGGTGGCGCGCGAGTTGAAATTAAAAGAGAGTGTAAAACAGAAGAGGACAACGAGTGCGGCGCACTTAGTATTGTTGTATCTGGCCTTATAGGTGGACACTCTGGAGTTGAAATAAACAAGGGCAGACAAAATGCAAATGTCATTCTTGTCGACTTCCTAAAAGACCTTGAAACAAATGGCATTGTTTACTCGTTAAAATCAATTGACGGTGGTAGCAAAGATAACGTAATTACAAACAAAACAGAGTGTGTAATCCTTACAAAATATCTAGGACACAATTACCTTCAAGTGGTAAAGGTCTTAGCTGACGAGTTTGTGAGACAGGTCCGCGTGGACACAGATCCAGGCCTTACAATTGAAGTGGACGAAGAATTCTGCACTGGTACTGGTCTAACAGTAGAGGAAACAAGAACTGTAGTCGACATGCTTTCAAAGTATCCAAATGGCGTTCAGAAAATGAGCCAGGATATTGAAGGACTTCCACAGACATCTTTGAATTTTGCTGTAGTTAAGCTTTCAGACAATTTGTTGACTTTAAGATTTTCTGTCCGCAGTTCCTTGAACCAGGAGAAGGTTGACCTAATAAATTCATTGTCTGACATTTCGTCTATGTATGGTGCATCATGCATGTCGGATGGTCACTATCCTGCATGGGAGTTTAGAAAGGATTCATTGCTCCGTGACACTATGGTTTCCGTTTTTGAAGGCATGTATGGAAAGTCACCAAAAATTGAGGTCATTCATGCGGGCCTTGAGTGCGGGCTTTTTTCAGAGAAGTTTGAAGGACTGGACGCAGTTTCTATTGGCCCAGACCTTTTAGATATTCACTCTCCAAAGGAAAGAATGTCACTTCCTTCTGCACAGAGAGTTTACGAGTTTGTAATTGAAACATTAAGGAGGCTTTAAAATGGAGGAAAAAGTATTAATGTCCCCAAACGCGGCTCTTACAGACGCGCAAAGAGAGAAGATGGAAGGATCAACTGGTGACGGTAAAATCAGCCTAAAAAGAATGGCAAACGTTATAATTACAAGTGTTGTTGGAATAGTTGTAAACGTAATTCTTGGCATCATTAAAATCATTGTCGGTATGGCTTCAAATTCCATTGCAATTATTTCAGACGCAATCAACAACTTCAGCGATTCAATCTCTTCAATAGTTACAATCATTACAATGGTTATTGTAGGTAGAGGTGCAACTAAAAAGCATCCTTTCGGTTTTGGTCGTGTTGAATACTTCTCAAGTATGATTATTGCTGTCCTTGTTCTTGTAACAGGCGGCCAGTTCTTCATTGAATCCGTTAAGAAGATTATTGCACCAGAAGAAAGCACATACACAACCTTAGGCCTTATCCTTTTAGGTGTTGCCATTGTTGCAAAAATAGGCCTTGGTCTTTACACAAAGGCGTCTGGTAAGAAGAACAATTCACCAAACCTTGAAGCATCTGGACAGGACGCATTATCTGATGCAATTATTACTGGTGTAACATTAATTGCAGCACTTGTTACTAAGTTCTCAGGCATTATCATAGATGGTTGGGTTGGTGCTGTAGTTTCAATCTTCGTATTAAAAGCAGGAATTGAAATAGTAATGGATGTTATAAGCAAACTCATGGGTGACAGACCAGAACCAGAGCTTGCAGATGAAATTATGGACTTCATTAAGGGTACAGAAGGTGTTGAAGGTGCATACGACTTAATCCTTCACAACTATGGTCCAAACATTTACATAGGAAACGTAAACATTGAACTTGATGAAAGCATTTCAATGAGGGATGCGTACAAAATTACGCATCCACTTTCAATTGAAATATTCAACAAGTACGGCGTGTTCTTCTACTTCGGCTTCTACAGTGTAAACATGCAAGACGAAGATGTCAGAAACATGCGTAATGCAGTAACTGCAAAGCTTCTTGAAGACAAAGACGTACTTCAAATACACGCATTCTATGTTGATCCAATTGAAAAGCACATGTCATTTGACGCAGTACTTAGCTTCGAAGTAAAGGAAACTCTTCTTAAGACCTTAGAACTTAAGAAAAAGGTAAATGAACTTTATCCTGACTTTGATGTAACTGTTGTTCCAGATAGAGACTTCACTTTGAGTAAATAAAAAAAAAGACGGCCATTGGCCGTCTTTTTGTTTTATTATTTTCCTTTCATTCCAATAAATGACCACTCGTTCCTTTTTTGTCCAAAAACATATGTTTTTTACGATATTTATAGTAGAAGACATAAAGGAGGACAAGTATGTTAATAGAGCAGTATGATGCAATATGTAAGAAGCTTTTATCTGAGAAGATGGTACTAGCATGGATACTTAAGGAAACTGTTAATGAGTTTAGAAATTATGATATTTCATATATAGTAAACAACTGCCTTGAAAAGGGTGAAGGTTCAAGAATTATTGGAATGAATACAGAGAGTACAAATGTAACTGATGGTGACATAAGGTATGATCTTTGCTTCAAAGCAAAAGGAGAAAATGGAGAGGTAATAATTGATGTTGAAGCACAAAACTATACAAGTGCTGTTACGTATCCGCTGATAAAAAGAGCAGGTTACTACTGTGCAAGATTAATTTCTTCTCAGAAAAACACAGAGTTTT
>DCGS01000070.1 GCA_002314645.1 Ruminococcaceae bacterium UBA1772 | reverse complement strand
TTTTATTTGGAGGTATACCTATGCTTATTGATTATAACTCTCTAGAAGAAACGGTCATCCATGAGTTCAAAGGGGGAACCGGTGACACCATTATGCAAAAATATGATGACGGCCAGGTTAAAGTAATGAAGGTTACTTTGAAGAAGGGCTGCTCAATTGGTGAACACACTCATGTGGATAACTGTGAAACAATATATGTTATTTCTGGCGCAGCCAAAATTACATGTAATGGTGAAACAGAAATAGTTAAAGCTGGCCAGTCTCATTTTTGCCCAAAGGGTGGCACCCACCACACTGAACAGTATGGCGAGGAAGACCTCGTAATGTCAGCCGTTGTGCCAGCAATGGATGGTGCAAAACGTGCACTTCTTGAAAGAAGAAGCTGCCGTGACTTTAAACCGGATATGGTTGAAAAGGACAAAATTGAAGCTATAGTTAAAGCTGGCACTTATGCGCCTACAGGAATGAATCGCCAGGCCCCTATAATTATTGCTGTCACAAATAAAGAAATTCGTGACAAATTCATGCGTCTTAATGCTAGCATCCTTGGCAGAGACGGCGACCCATTCTACGGCGCCCCTGTTGTCCTCATTGTACTTGTTGACAAGAATGCAAGTCCAACTTGGAGTTATGACGGACCAATAGTAATGCAGAATATGATGCTCATGGCACATGACCTTGGCCTTGGTTCATGCTGGATTCACAGAGCTAAAGAAGAATTCCAAAGTCTTGACGGCAAAATGCTTCTCAAGGCACTTGGCATTGAAGGAGACTACGAAGGTGTTGGCCACTGTGTAATTGGCTACCCCGCATCTGAGCCTTTAGAAGCATCTGAAAGAAAAGAAAACTACGTTTACTGGGTAGAGTAAGGAGAAAATTATGGAATACATACCTATTATCTTATTAGTTATTTTGTTAATCATTGTACTCATTGGATTAATTGCAATGAACGTAAACACATACAACGCAAATGACGAAACAATCCTCTGGACAGACAAATGTCGTCCATTTTTAGGTCTTCCAGTCAGCACAACTTCATACGCTTTAAAGGAAGATTTGTTACTTATTAAGACAGGCTTTTTAAGTAAGACCGAAGATGAAGTTAGACTCTATAGAATACTCGACGTAAAGCTTGAACAGTCCTTCGGTCAAAGAATTTTTAATCTTGGGACAATTTCACTCAACTCATCAGACAAGTCTCAAGGAAACTTTAAAATTGTAAACATTAAAGATCCTGCTGTTGTAAAAGCTCTTCTTTCTGAATCTGTTGAAAAGCAGCGTGATGAAAAAAGAGTTGTAAGCCGTGAGTTTATGATTGAATCAGATGACTTTGAAGAAGACAGATAATAAAAAAGGTGCACTAGAATTTCTAGTGCACCTTTTATTTTATATAAGTACTATTAAAGCTGCTACAACAACTGGAACAACTACGAATGGTACATAACCAAGAAGGAATGGTTTACCCTGACGAAGAACTATGTCTTCAGATTCACTCTTGAATGAACCATATTTAATATCAAGCTTAATTCCAAGAATTGCTGTAAGGAATGAGTAAAGAACTGGAACAACTAAGTAGAGGATTATCTGAATTACATTTGCATGGAAAGCAATTGCAAAAAGAATTCCACTAATTACTGACATTGGAACTGTAAGGTAAAGGTTAATAAGCACCTTACTTTTAACAACGTCATTTACTTCCATTGGAATTGTTTCCATAATCCAGTGTCTTCTACCTTCCATTGAAAGAGAACAGTAGGTTGTACATGAAAGTCCAACACAAAGACAAATAATTGCTGGAACTGCCCACTTAAGCATACCAAGGGTTTCTGTTCCAAGAATTATAAAGTTAATTGGAAGTGCAATTCCAAGAATTAAACCAATTGATGCGTTAATGAGGTAACTTCTTGAACGAAGGAACTGATTAATTTCCTTCTTAAGAAGAGCCTTTTCTGGTTCTTTTGGAGTTCCTTTTACTTCATCCATTGTACCATACACAGCTGGGCTTCTAAGTTCTGTAATAACAGTCTGATAAGCCATTGTGTGCATGAAAAGGAAAACTGCATACCAAATGAGTGACATGAAAACGTAAAGAAGTATATTTGTAATTTCTCCTTCAACAATACCCATTTGATAGAATCTTGCAATTCTAAAGTAATGAGTAACCTCACCTACAATTGAAACATCAAGTCCAGCTACACCTGTTGTAACAAGGTAAATTCTGTCTGCAAGTAAAAGAACAAGTGCAATTACTGCAGCAATTAAAGTAAGAGAAATACCAGAAACAATCTGGTTCTTCTTTGGTGAACTTGCAAGGCCCAAAATAATAACAATACCAACCAAAACGGCAATACCGTTAATCATAAGGCTTGTAAATAAAAGACCAATAATCCAAACTGGAATGTTTATGTGCTGTGTCTGCATGTAAACTAGCAAACAAGGAAGTTCTGTCAGTATACAGTATGCAAGGTTCTTAACGTACATAATTGTAAACATTGAGAAAACCTGTACAGCAGAAGAGAATGGCATTGAAAGAAGAAATTCACTGTCATCCTTTCCAGAGAATGTGTCATTAATTTTAAGAATTGTAGTTATGAATGTTAGAGCAAGAGCCATAACATAACCAAGAATAGGAAGAGTTGAAGTCTGTCCGCTTGCGTCCAAATATTTAGCAAGTTCAAATATTCCGAAGAATACAACTGCGTACATTGGAACAAGGATGAGTTTTCTTGGATCTGCGAACTCTTTAATTCTAACCTTTAATAGAAGTAAATAGTTATGCATTTTTCTCCTCCATATGTTTCTGAGCTTCTAAGTTCTCAAGGAATACCTCTTCAAGTGTCTTGTCCTTTGTAAGTTCAGATACGACACCAGTTAAGATAAGGTGGCCGTGGTCAATCATACCAACTCTGTCACAGAGGAACTGAGCTGTTTCAAGAACGTGTGTTGAGAAGAAAATTGCACTTCCCTGGTCACAGAGTTCACGCATGCTCTGCTT
>DCGS01000029.1 GCA_002314645.1 Ruminococcaceae bacterium UBA1772 | reverse complement strand
CAAGGTTGTTAACCTCACCACAACCTCTAATCCAGAAGCCCTTTGAGGCAGCTTCCTTAGCAGGAGCTGAGCACTCACCACAAACATATGTAAGACCAGGAAGTTTCTTCAAGTCTTCAAGACTATATGCCTTACCATTTGTGTCGAGCCAATACTTCTTACCATTATATTCTGCACCGTTACCAAGAATAATGTTAAGGTGACGGAGTTTTGTTAATGGATATGTCTGAGAACCAAAGAGAACTTCAAATGTTGTACCAAGAGATGCAACACAACCGCCTCCACAAGTCTCTTCCATTTTAACAGCAAACTCGTGGTCATTTTCGAGTGATGTAAGCTTTGGTGCTCTGTCATTTGTGTGACCAACAAAATACTTAACACCTGGCCAGTTATGCTGGAAGCGCTTTGTAAGAAGTGACTGCTCTGCTGGAATGAATGGAGTAATTTCCTTTTCACCAACAACTTTTACATTAGGGTCACCAAAACCACGCTTGCCTGCTTCAATAAGAAGCTTATTCTTTGTTGGGTCAAAGCCCATCATTTCAGTTACAACACGGTCAACTTCTACTGAGTTTGTACCTGTAACAATTTTGTCTACAAGAACTGGGAAGTTTGGACCTGGTGTGTTACCACAACCACCAATAATACCGTCTACAACTGTAAGGTCTGGCTTAAAGAGGTAAAGTAAATCTGCAAGCTTCTTGTCAATCTGCCATGTGTGGTTTCTGTAACGCATGTTACATGAGAATGTACCCATTGCATTCTTGAAGCCGAGTGTAACACCTGTGTAGATATTAGTTTTCATTTTAGGTACTGAAACGTAGAGTCTTTCTCCTCTAACAACTTCAGAAATAATTGTAGGAACATATACTTCCTGACCTACTTCAGCCTTAGGGCAGAAGTAACGGTCTGTAGCCATTTCCTCAAAGAATACAAGCTTTGCACCATATTTTTTAGCAATACGGTCATAACCTGCAAGCTTACAATATGTCCAAGTAACCATACCTGAACCTTCACCAATTACTATGTCATCTACAATTTCGTTCAAAACTTCAAGAGCCGCATCAAATACACGTGGGTCTGTAGTCTGAGGAATACCATAGTCATATCTGTAAGCACCTTTTGGTGTTACAAATACAAGATTTGGCTTAATAAGGATTTTCTTGCCCTTGAACTGAGCCTTCCATCCAGTTTCCTTATCAAGATCATCCAGGCTCTTTCTAACTGTAGCTTTAATAGCCTTGACGTCTGCCCTTTCGTCATATGAAGGTCTACCATAGTCATATGGTAAATCTACATTGTTATGGAAATAGTTAAGTGCAGGAGCTTTGGTAATAACAACTGCATTCTTTTCGTAAACTGCTGCCATTATAAATCAGCCCCCGTTTCTGGCATTGTGAAATCATGATCTGTTCTAACAAAATCTGCGTCTGTGAATGTTTCAGCCTTCATCTTCTTCTTAAGTGGTAACCACCAAGTGTAGCCGAATGTCATGCACATAACTACTGAATAAGGAAGTTTTTTGCCATACTCAAGACCTGTCTTTACACCAATTGTAACTGTTTCAGCACCATGTAATATGGCCAAAATAGCAATACCAATTGGATTCTTCTTTTTGATTGTTACAACGGCGCTAACAATCCAAAGAATTCCACAAAGAACGTAATCAATTAACTGCTTCATTCCCGTCACTCCTCAAAATTAAAATACATTAACATTTAACAACTAATTATTATGCAAGTCAAACAATAATGAGTGGTGAAACAAAACTTCATTAGTTTTGCACAAGTAATTTACAAACTTTATATTCATTTATTTGTGCTTATTTTCGGGACATTCTGTTTACCCAATCTACAGTATATGCAAGACATTTCTTTGCTTCATTAGTTGGAGCAAGAAGAAGGAAGTCGTGGAAGCTATTTGGAATATGCTTTCCAACATAGAATTCTGTATTAACGTTAACCTTCTTAAGTCTCTTAACCATCCAGTCTGACTGGAAGATTGTCATAACGTCAATTCTGCCCTTAACAACAAGAACGTTCTTAGCCTTTTCATTAATGAATGGCATTGCATTGTGGTACTTCCACATTTCTGTCTTATGAGGAGCCTTTGTTCCCATAAACTTAACCATCATTGCACGGCCAATTGGAATATATTTATATACATTCATATTATAGAGACCACAATTCATGATGTAGCCCTTAGGTGCAAAGCTTGGCTTTTCTACACCAAGAGCATTTGCGTACTCATCTGAGCAGAAGCAGCCGCATACCATACTTGTCATTTGTGAGCCAGCTGAGTCACCTGCTACAAATACATTGTCAAGGTCAATACTGTATTCTTCTGCATGAGCTTCAACATACTTGAGAGCATCCATATGAGTACGGATTTGAAGTGGGAATATGTATGAGTCATCATGAGTTGACTTTGGATCCACCTTGTTGAAAATGAAAGGTAAATCTTTTCCTGGCATACCATAATTAATATTGAATACAATAACATTTGATTCGCCAGCAATCTGATAACAATAGTTTGTACTGTTGCTCTTGTCACCAATGATGAGTCCGCCACCATGGATGTTAACAATACAAGGTCTCTTTTCTGCTGGTTTCTTTTCCTGATAATGAATATCAAGAAGACATGCTGGACACTTGTCGCTGTAAGGAATGTTCTTTTCATCCTTTACATTTGGGTACTTCTTCTGGATTGTGTTAATAATTGGACCCTTTGCCCAGTTGTCAACATTGAATACTACGCTTAAAATAGCCGATTCAATATTCATAATAATTACCTCCTGTAACTAAAAAATAATCACTTATAAATTTTAAAAGTGTCAACAATAAAAGTCAACAATTAAGGGGCGATTTAAACCCAAAAATTGACCGAATTGACGAAATCGTTAAAACATAGACAATAGCGTTGATTTGTGCACAAAAGAGTGCTAAAATTTATGTGTAAATTGCCCTAAAAAGGGTTAGCGGACATTTTTGGTATTTGAGGCTTGGAAAGGAGCATTCAAAATGGTGTACGACGTAGCCATTATTGGCGCAGGTGTAGTTGGCACCCTTACAGCAAGAGCTCTTTCAGAGTACAACCAAAAGGTTGTTATTCTTGAAAAAACTTCTGACGTTGCAATGGGAACCACAAAGGCAAACAGTGGTATAGTTCACGCAGGATTCGACGCAAAGAACGGAACACTTAAGGCAAAGCTTAATGTCAAAGGTTGTAATATGATGGAAGACCTTTGCAAAACGCTTTATGTACCTTATGAAAAGAACGGTTCTCTTGTAGTTGCATTTTCAGAAAGTGAAATGGAAACTATTAAAGAGCTTTATGACCGCGGTATTAAAAATGGTGTTCCTGACATGGAAATCATTGACCAGGCAAAGCTTCGTGAGCTTGAGCCTTATATTTCAGAAGCTGCTGTAGGCGCGCTCCACGCTAAAAGCGCTGGAATTGTAAGCCCATATGAGCTTGCAATTGCTGCAGCTGAATGTGCAGTTTCAAACGGCGTAGAGTTTGAAAGAAACTTTGCCGTAGATAAAATAACAAAAAATGGCGACACATTCCAAATTGAATGCGAATGCGGCAAGAAGGTTGAAGCAAAGCTTGTTATAAACGCTGCTGGACTTTATGCCGACGTCATTGCAAACAAGTGGAATGGTGAGCAATTTAACGTTATTCCAAGACTTGGCGAATACGGTCTTCTTGACAGAAGTGCAGGCTACCTTGCATCTCATACAATATTCCAGTGCCCTAATGAAATGGGTAAAGGAATTCTTGTTACTCCTTCAGCACATCACAACATCCTTGTTGGCCCTAGTGCTGTAAACGTAGAAGACAAGGATGACCTCTCAGTTAGAATTGGTGCACTTCGTGAAGTATTCGGCAAGGCTTCAAAATCAGTACCAACCGTTTCAATGAGAGACATGATTACATCCTTTGCAGGACTTCGTGCTCATGAGGATGGACATGAATTCCATATAGGTGAGCTTGAGGATGCTAAGGGCTTCATTGACTGCGCAGGTATTGAATCACCAGGACTTACATCAGCTCCAGCAATTGGAAAGATGGTTGCAGAAATAGTAAGCAAGTTGACTAATGCAGAGCCTAATCCAGATTTCGTTGCAACAAGAAAAGGAATTGTAAATCCTAAGGAGCTTACAAAAGAACAGTACGCTGCTCTTATTAAAGAGAAACCAGAATATGGTAATATTATCTGCCGTTGTGA
>DCGS01000063.1:8586-9315 GCA_002314645.1 Ruminococcaceae bacterium UBA1772 | reverse complement strand
TATAAAAATATAAACCCAGGAGTTTCCTCCTGGGTTCTTTTTATTCCTCTATATTTGCAAGGTAGCCATTTAATTCTTCTAACTCCTCTGAGGAAAGATTGTTCTTTTCTATTAAAATCATTTGGTTGTCAATTCTACGAATCCAGATATAATTCTCTTTTTCACCTGATGAAATAAAGCCATTCCAGTTTGTCTGACCCTCGCCTAGTTCCGATTTTATTGTTATTCCCTCTTCATTAATATCGTAGATTCTAATTCCACTTGTCATTTTAGAATCCATTCTATTAAGCGCAGTCTTTATTACAAATTTTTGATATGGTTTTAGAGCGAAGAGTACAAGGAGTAAAATAACTAATCCAATAATAACAAGAGGTGGATCGCTAGCAAAAAGGCCACACAAAATAACAAAAATTGACAATGGAATAAGTATTATTCTAATAGTCTTTTGGAATTTCTTTTGGCGTGAATCCTCAAGCGATAAATCCACTAATATATCTTTTTCCTTTTCACCAAAATTCATTTCAACATGAATCATTTTCATTCCACCTTAATCTAGTTTAAATAAACTAATATAATTATATATTTTTCGCATTTAAAAGACAAATAAAAAAAGAACCCAGACAAAAGTCTGAGTTCTTTTGATTTTGAAATAGTCGGTTATCTCTTTGAGAACTGTGGAGCACGACGAGCGCCCTTGAGACCGTATTTCTTTCTTTCCTTCATACGTGG
>DCGS01000063.1:6562-8570 GCA_002314645.1 Ruminococcaceae bacterium UBA1772 | reverse complement strand
CACGTGTAAGGAATCCAGCCTTCTTAAGCTGTGGACGAAGAGCTTCGTCATACTGAAGAAGAGCACGTGAAAGACCGTGACGGATGGCACCAGCCTGACCTGTTACGCCACCACCGTTTACGCGGCATACGATGTCGAACTTCTCTGTAAGACCAACGAGTTCAAGAGGCTGACGAACGATAAGCTTGAGTGTTTCAAGACCAAAGTAATCGTCTATATCTCTGTCGTTGATTGTGATTTTACCACTACCTGGATATACACGTACACGAGCTACAGAACTCTTTCTGCGGCCTGTACCGTAAAAATATGGATTATCGTTATACATTTATGTTGCCTCCCCTCTTAAAATTCACGTGTCTGTGGATTCTGAGCTGCATGTGGATGCTCAGATCCCTTATAAACACGGAGTCTTGTAAGAGCTGTTCTACCAATTGTGTTAGCAGGAAGCATACCCTTAATTGCCTTTGTAACAGCGAACTCTGGCTTTGTTTTCATGAGTGTGCTGTACTTAACTTCTTTCATGTTACCAATGTAACCTGTGTGCTTGTAATACATTTTCTGATCAAGCTTCTTACCTGTGAGAACAACCTTCTCAGCGTTGATGATGATTACGTGATCACCACAATCAGCATGAGGAGCAAATGTTGGCTTGTGCTTACCGCGAAGAAGAGTAGCAGCTTCAGCAGCTACAGAACCAAGAGTTCTGCCTTCAGCGTCAAGAACATACCAGTCACGAGTAATGTCGCCTTTTTTTGGCATATATGTTGACATACCTTTTTCCTCCAAATCAATAAATATAAAATGGTTCACTTTTTGCTCAGTTATAATAACATAGTGGTTTTTTAGTGTCAACAACATTTTTTATATTTTTTAATTTAGAATACGAGAACTCTCATTTTCTCTCGTTTTCTCCGTTTTTCATATGTTTTTCTCACTTGCGATTTTTGCATTTTTTTAGATCTATTTTTACCCGATTTCTTCCGATTTTTAACTTTTTGTGCATTTTTGCTATTAGTTTTCAAAAAAATAAAAAATTTTTATAAAAAGTGTTGACAATGATAAAATTATGCTGTATAGTATGACTTGTAAGGAACAGATTCCCTTTATAAAACGAAGTGACAGAGGGGTGTATGTGTCAAACACCTCTCTCTAGGAATCAAACCTAGTAATTACTTAAACAACTAGATGAAAAGTTTTTTTCATTTTAATATCTCCTTTATTTTGAATAATTATCTCCTCAAAAAAACCGAGAAGCTCCGTAAGTCCGACGGAGCTTCTTGGTTTTTATTATGTAATTTTAAAAAAGACAGTTTCACCTATTTGTGAAACTGTCTTTCTGTCTTACTATTATGCCTTATGCCATTTTACACCCTGTGGTGTGTCTTCAAGGATAATGCCCTGAGCTTTAAGATCATCTCTGATTTTATCTGCAAGTGCAAAGTCTTTGTTCTTTCTTGCAGCATTACGCTCTTCAATGAGTTTTTCAACGTCAATGTTAATTTCTACTTTCTTTCTATCATATACAATGCCAAGAATTCCTGTGAGTTCATCAAATTCTTCAATTGCATATTCAATGAGGTCTGTAGAAGACTCTGGTGTTACAAGAGTGTTGATGTCACGAACGAGTTCGAAGATTGCTGCAATGGCGTCTGCTGTGTTTAAATCGTCATCCATTGCTTCAATGAACTCATCTCTGTGTGAGCCGAGCTTTTTCTTTGCTTCAAAGTCTGAAGGTCTTGAATCTACATTTGACTTATCAAGAGCAAAGTCAAGGTTGTCTCTACATGTATGAAGTCTTGCAAGAGAAGCCTTGCACTGTTCAATTATATCTACGCTGTAGTTGATTGGGCTTCTGTAATGAGAAGAAATCATAAGATATCTTACTGGCTCATAGCCGTACTTTTCAGCAACGTCACGTACTGTGAAAAAGTTGCCAAGGCTCTTAGACATTTTAACGTTATCTACGTTAATGTAGCCGTTGTGCATCCAGTAGTTTGCAAACTGAACG
>DCGS01000063.1:4027-6454 GCA_002314645.1 Ruminococcaceae bacterium UBA1772 | reverse complement strand
CCAAGGAATCTTCTGTTCATTGCTGAACACTCAATGTGCCAGCCTGGACGGCCCTGTCCCCAAGGTGACTCCCAGTATGGCTCACCTGGCTTTGCTGCTTTCCAAAGGGCAAAGTCCATTGGATCATGCTTGAGTTCGCCAATGTTAATGCGAGCGCCAGCTTCAAGATCCTCAAGAGGCTGGTGAGAGAGCTTTCCATATTCATGGAAGGTCTTTGTTGAGAAGTATACATCGCCATTTTCTACGGCATATGCATGGCCCTTCTCAATGAGAGTTGAAATTATTTCAATAATTTCGTCAATGTTTTCAGTTGCCTTTGGATGAATGTCAGCAGCGCGGATGTTAAGACCCTTTGCGTCTACCCAGTATTCTTCTATATATCTTTTAGCAATTGTAAGGTAGTCTGTATCTTCCTCATTTGCCTTCTTTATGATTTTATCATCAATATCTGTGAAGTTCTGAACAAAAGTTACTTTATTACCTCTATATTCAAGGTATCTACGAAGAACATCAAATACGCAAAGAGGTCTTGCATTACCAATATGAATATAGTTGTATACTGTTGGTCCGCAGGCATAGATTTTAAATTCTCCTGCTTTAATTGGAACAAGTTCTTCTTTTCTTCTAGTTAATGTATTAAAAACCTTCATCTGATCTTCTCCTGTATTTCCATAAGTTTATCAATCTGCATCTGGAGCGATTCAATTTCTGCCTTAACTGGGTCTGGTACGTGAATTTGGTCAAGTTCGTCTACACGGATTCCATCACGCTTTACAACCTGTGCTGGCACGCCAACGGCTGTACAGTTTGCTGGAATTTCCTCAAGAACCACCGCACCAGCAGCAATATTTGTGTTGTCGCCAACCTTGAAAGGTCCAAGGACCTTTGCACCCGCTCCAACCATGACATTGTTGCCAAGCGTTGGATGACGCTTACCCTTATCTTTACCAGTACCACCAAGTGTTACTCCTTGATAAAGAGTTACATCGTTTCCAATAATTGTAGTTTCTCCAATTACAACTCCATGGCCGTGGTCAATAAAGAGACGTCTGCCAATTTGAGCTGCTGGGTGAATTTCAATTCTTGTAACGAATGCAGCAAACTGAGAAATGGCTCTTGCAATGAAAGTATGATTTCTGTTGCTGAACCAATGCGCAATTCTATACATCCATAAAGCATGAAGTCCTGGATAAAGAAGCATTACCTCAAGAGCACTTGTTGCTGCTGGGTCACGCTCTCTAACGCAGCGTATATCCTCTGCGCAATATTGAACCATTCTAATGAATGGATTTTTTGAAATTTTCGGTGACATTTCTATTCCTCCAAAAATAAAAAGCCTCCGTCGCACACATGCGACAGAGGCGAAATAATCCGCGGTTCCACTCTGTTTTTATAACTCGAAACTTTTAACGGTAGTTAGCCGTGTAAGGATACTTAATTTCCCCCTACAAGCTCCCGAGCGCACTTCACTATCTTCGGAATAAGAAAAACTTTCAGCTACTGTTTTTCCTCTCTAGTATTCTAAACGATAGATACTCTTCTCGTTCACAGCTTTTAATTGTAGCAATATAATAACACTTTATTTTGAAAAGTCAATTACCTTACTGCCCTCTATAACATATGTTACGCCTGAAACAACTGTTAACACTGCAGTAATGCCAAATAAAACATTTGAGATAATTACTAGAGGTACAGCTTCTGGTAAAATTCCAAAATCAAATTGAAGTGAGAGAAGGAACATAACAAGTGCCATTGAAGTCATCTGAGACACAGTCTTTGCCTTACCCCACACATTTGCTGGAATTACAACACCTTGAGCTGATGCTACAAGTCTTATTGAACTAATTCCAAATTCTCTAAAGAGAATAATAAATACAATCCAAATGTTACAGTAGCCCATCATCATAAAGCCAAGAAAAGCAGCTGTTGTGAGCATTTTATCTGCAAGAGGGTCTGTAAGTTTACCGAAGGTGGTAACAATATTATTCTTTCTTGCAATATGACCATCAAGCATATCTGTAATTGACGCAACGCCAAATACAAGTAACGCTAAAATATAATGAAAAGGAATGGCTGAAACAGTAAAGAGAATTAAAAAGACTGGTGTCAAAATAATTCTTGATACTGTGAGCTTATTTGGAAGATTCATCCTTATTTCTCCTTGCTTTCACCAATTAAATCATATTCGTCTACGTCAGTAATTAATACCTCTGTAAAAGTACCAGGTGTAAGACCTGCTTCACATACGAAAGTGACCTGACCGTCAATTTCTGGTGCGTCCTTATAAGTACGTCCCTTATAGACATCTGTGTAAGGATCATACTCGTCTACAATTACCTTTAAAGTCTTTCCAACGAGCTTTTGGTTATTGTCAATTACTATATCATATTGGGAGTCCATTATCAACTCCCCGCGATGTACTTTTTC
>DCGS01000063.1:2197-3874 GCA_002314645.1 Ruminococcaceae bacterium UBA1772 | reverse complement strand
GTTCTAATACAAACATCAGGAATTCTTTCACGTACTTTTCCTATGAGCGATGTAAGTGATTCTCTGTCACCATGTCTGTTCATAGCTTTAAGAATTTTACCGCTTGCATGCTGAAGAGGAAGATCTATATAATTGCAAACCTTTTCTTCTGTTGCAATTGTTTCAATGAGTTCATCTGTAAGTCTGTCTGGGTAACAGTAAAGAAGTCTAATCCACTGAAGCTTCTCTATTTTGCAAAGTTCACGAAGAAGCTCTGGGAGTTTAAGTTCACCGTAAATGTCTTCGCCGTATCTTGTTGTGTCTTGAGCAATGAGGATGAGCTCCTTTATGCCATTCTCTGCAAGGTCTTTTGCCTCTTCAAGAACACTCTCCATTGGGCGGCTTCTAAAAGGTCCACGAATTTCTGGAATTGCACAGTATGTGCAGCAGTTTGAACAACCGTCAGCAATTTTAAGGTATGCCCAGTATTCAGGTGTTGTAAGAACACGTGCTCCTGAAAGAGGAAGATTCTCTTTGTCTGAAACTGAAACTGAAGTTTCATCTGAACCGAGTGCCTTGTCAACTATTTCAACAATGTTTCCATTGCAGCCAATTCCAACAATGGCATCTACTTCAGGAAGTTCAGCCTTTATATCCTCAGTAAATCTTTCAGCAAGACAACCTGTTACAATTATTTTTCCTATTTCTCCAGCCTCTTTGTAGTCGGCCATTTCAAGGATGTTGTCAATAGCTTCACGCTTTGCATCATCTATGAAGCCGCATGTGTTGACGATGACTGCATCGCACCCACAAATTTGACCACTAATTTCATAGCCTGCCTCTGAGAGTTTAGCAAGCATAAGCTCGCCATCCACCTGATTTTTTGGACAGCCAAGAGAAATCATACCAATTACTTTACCCATTCGTTATACCTCTTCAAGAAATTATTATCATATATTATACAACCATATCCCTCTTAAAAAAACCTTAAATTTAAAAACTCTTTTAATTATATTACATATATTATATTAAGGGGGATTTCATATGAAAAAGTTTGATCTAAATGCAAGACTTAAAAATCCAACATTTTGGCTAACATTTCTTCCAGCAATAGTCTCTTTTATATACTCACTTTTAGCCGTCACTTTTGACACTATTCCAAAAATTTCAGAAAATGAATTTCTAAACATAATTACACCAATAGTCACTGCCCTTACAACCATGGGTGTTTTGGTGGACCCAACGAGCAAAGGAATATGTGATTGTATGACAAGCGGCGATCCAAGCCCGACAGAAAAATAGATTGCCACTCGTTCTCGTGAGCGGCAGGAATGTCGTATTTAAAAGCCTAAAGTGGCACTCTGTACTAATAATGGTACACTCATTCTTTTTGTTCGAAAAAATTGTTGCGTTCGTGAAAAATGTGTTATATAATGAACTCATAGCGAACGAACATTTGTTTCTAAATGTTCGGTAAAATGGAGGAATTAATATGGCAGACAAGAACAAAGCACTTGAAACGGCCATCGCACAAATAGAAAGACAGTACGGCAAAGGAGCAATTATGCGCCTTGGTCAGAACACAGGTATGAACGTTGAGGCAATTTCAACTGGCTCTTTCACTTTAGATATTGCCACAGGTATTGGCGGACTTCCAAAGGGACGTATTATTGAAATCTACGGACCTGAATCTTCAGG
>DCGS01000063.1:0-2040 GCA_002314645.1 Ruminococcaceae bacterium UBA1772 | reverse complement strand
GACGACGGTGAGCAGGCTCTTGAAATTGCAGAATCTCTTGTACGTTCTGGCGCCATTGACATCCTTGTTGTTGACTCAGTTGCAGCCCTTGTTCCAAAGGCTGAAATTGAAGGAGACATGGGTGACTCACACGTAGGTCTTCACGCAAGACTCATGTCACAGGCTCTTCGTAAGCTTGCTGGTGCAGTTAATAAGTCTAACTGTATTATCATCTTCATCAACCAGCTTCGTGAAAAGGTTGGCGTAATGTATGGTAACCCAGAAGTTACAACTGGTGGTCGTGCTCTTAAGTTCTACGCAACAATGCGTATAGACGTTCGTAGAATTGAACAACTCAAGGCTTCAGGTAATGAAGTAGTTGGTAACAGAACACGTGCTAAAATTGTAAAGAACAAGGTAGCACCTCCATTCAAAGAAGCAGAGTTTGACATTGTATACGGTCGCGGAATTGCAAAAGAAGGAGAAATCCTTGACGCAGCTGTTAGCCTTGACATCATCCACAAGAGCGGTGCTTGGTTCTCTTATGGAGACCAGCGTCTTGGTCAAGGTCGTGAAAACGTAAAAGAATACATGCTTCAGAATCCTGACTTCATGGCTGAAGTTGAAAAGAAGGTTAAGGATCAAATTTCTGAACTCAACACTGCTGCAAAGCCAGCATTTAGAGGCGGCAAAATGCACGAAACTCCTGTTAACGCTCCAGCAGCCGCTCCAGAAGCTCCAACAGCAAAGCCAACAACTGCAGCATCTGCTAAAGCTAAGCTTGATATTACAGTAGACGACTAATATGAAAATTACTGCAAAGCCAGGCAGAGCAAATAAATTTCACATTTATATTGACGGAGAATACGCCGACACCACAACGGCCTTCTTTTGGGCCACATGTGGTGTAAAAAACGACAGCGAAATCTCCGAGGAAAAATGGGAAGAGCTTCGCTCTGCCATATATGTTTCAAAAATAAAAAATAAAGCGCTCGACCTCTTAACACTAAGAGACCACAGTAAAAAAGAACTTGCTGATAAGCTTTATCAGAAGTTCTCTAAAGACTCCAAAGACTACAACTATTTGAAGGCTCAAATAGAAATTGTTTGCCAGTCTTTGGAGGAACAAGGTCTCTTAAACGACGAGCGCTTTGCAAAGATTTATGCAGAAAGTCTTGTAAACCGTAAGAGTGCAAGTGCTTCTGCCATAAAAAATGCCCTTGCTCAGAAGGGCGTTTCAAGAGACATTGCATCAGCTGTAATTGAAGGCTTAGAATTAGACCCTGTGGATTCCATAATCCATATCCTTGAAACCAAATACAAGGGTAAGGATTTAACGGATGAATACCAAAGGAACAAAATAATTGGTGCACTAACAAGACTTGGTTTTAGTTTTTCAGAAATTAGAGCTGCCATATATAAATACACAGAATAAAAGAGAAGTCTAACTTAATAGACTTCTCTTTTTTGTTTTATTGGTTTTTAGTTTTAGGGCTTTTAGTCCTGGAAAAGAGCTGTTGAAAGGTATCTGTCACCTGTGTCTGGAAGAAGAACAACAATTGTCTTTCCAGCATTCTCTGGACGCTTTGCAAGCTCTATTGCAGCCCATGTTGCTGCACCTGAAGAAATACCTACAAGCACGCCTTCCTCTTTACCAATACGTTTACCTGTTGCAAATGCAGCCTCGTTTGGTACAGGAATAATTTCATCATAAATTTTTGTGTTGAGTACTTCTGGCACAAAGCCTGCGCCAATGCCTTGGATTTTATGAGCACCTGCAACACCTGTAGAAAGAACTGCTGAAGTTTCAGGTTCAACAGCAACAATCTTTACATCCGGATTCTTTGATTTAAGGTATTCACCAACACCTGTAAGTGTTCCGCCTGTACCAACACCTGCAACAAAAATATCCACCTTACCGTCTGTATCCTCATAAATTTCAGGACCTGTTGTTTCAAAATGAGCCTTAGGGTTTGCTGGGTTTACGAACTGGCCTGGAATAAATGCATTAGGAATTTCTTTTGCAAGTTCCTCAGCCTTTGCAATTGCACCCTTCATGCC
>DCGS01000047.1:5531-14178 GCA_002314645.1 Ruminococcaceae bacterium UBA1772 | reverse complement strand
GATAGAATTGTTTCTAGCATTCTTTCTGCTGGCGGAAAAGCAAAAGCATATAAGTGTGACGTTTCACAGAAAAGTGAAGTCGACAAAATGATTTCAGATATAAAGAATGACTTTGGTGACGTAGACGTTTTAGTTAATAATGCGGGTGTTTCACACATTGGGCTGTTAACTGACGTTACAGATGAAGAGTACGACAGACTCATGGGTATAAACGTTAAAGGCGTATTCAATGTAACAAAGGCTGTTCTTCCTGGAATGATTCATCAAAAGAAAGGAAACATAGTCAACATTTCTTCAATGTGGGGTGAGGTTGGCGCTTCTTGTGAGGTTATATACAGCACTTCAAAGGCGGCTGTAATTGGATTTACCAAAGCACTTGCAAAGGAAGTTGGTCTTTCAGGAATTAGAGTTAACTGTGTAACTCCTGGTGTAATAGATACAAAAATGAATGCATGTCATACAGAGGAAACTCTAAAGGAACTTTGCGAGGAAACTCCACTTTCAAGAATAGGAAATCCTTTGGATGTTGCAAAGGTGGTTTCATTTTTAGTGTCAGAGGATGCATCGTTCGTAACGGGGCAAGTAGTTCCTGTTAATGGCGGATTCGTAATATAAGAGAGGAAGAAGTAAAATGAGCAAGGAAATTAAAATAAAGTATTTCACAGAAGAAATAGAAAAACTCAGATATATTGATGGAAAGTCAGACTGGATTGACCTTCGTGCTGCTGAAGACATTACAATGAAAGCTGGAGAGTTTAAACTCATTCCTCTTGGCGTTGCAATGAAGCTTCCAGAAGGATTTGAGGCACACGTTGTTCCACGTTCTTCAACATTCAAGAACTTCGGAATTATTCAGACAAATTCTATGGGAATTATTGACGCATCATATTCAGGTGACAACGATCAGTGGTTCATGCCTGCATACGCTCTTCGTGACACAGAAATTCATGTAAATGACAGAGTGTGTCAGTTTAGAATTATGGAGAATCAGCCACAGATTGAATTCTCTGAAGTAGATCATCTTGAGGGTCCAGATCGTGGTGGATTTGGTTCAACAGGCAAGGCATAATCCATTGTTGAATAAAAATAGTACTTGTGGTAAAATTTTTAAGTAAAATATAAAATGAGTCATGCAGAGGCGCGGTAATTATTAGTACTTATACACAACTGAAGCAACAGGTGAATGAGGAAAGGATGCACCGCCGAAGCGCAAAATCTTTGCTTGGGTTTTGTTGCTGGTTAATTGCAAAATATGTAATTAACTGCCACTTTTTGTGGAGAGCTGTCATAACCATGGAACTAAATGGTCGTGATGGTGTCACGACCATTTTTATTTTAAATAATATTTAAGGGGATTTTGAAATGGAAACCAAAAAGAAAATTTCTGGTACTACCATTGGCGCACTTGCTTTTATGATTCTCTTCATAATTGGATGTTGCTTTACAGGTAGTATCCTCAGTGCAGGCGGAACCCTTTGGGCTCTTCTTCCTCCAGTTATTGCAATTGGACTTGCACTCGTAACAAAGGAAGCTTACTCTTCACTCTTCATTGGTGTTATTGTAGGCGGACTTCTTGCAGCAAACTTTAATCCAGTTAACGCAGTAAACCTTATTACTGTAGAAGGTGTTTCAGATGCCGTTTCAGGAAATGCTGGTATTTTTGCATTCCTTGTAATTCTTGGTATTATTGTTGCACTTGTTAATAAGGCTGGTGGTTCTGCAGCATTCGGAAATTGGGCAAGAACACACATTAAGTCACGTGCAGGTGCAATGCTTGCAACATTTGCTCTTGGTGTACTCATCTTCATAGATGACTACTTCAACTGCTTAACTGTTGGTTCAGTAATGCGTCCTGTAACAGATTCACACAAGGTTTCAAGAGCTAAGCTTGCATACCTTATTGACGCAACAGCTGCTCCAATTTGTATGATTGCTCCTATTTCTTCATGGGCTGCAGCAGTATCTGGTTATGCAGAAGATGGACAGGGACTTCAGCTCTTCATCTCAGCAATTCCATTTAACTTCTATTCACTTTTAACTCTCGTTTTCGTTATTGCAATTTCAATCATGGGATTTGACTATGGTTCAATGGCAATGCATGAAATGAATGCAAAGGAAAATGGAGACCTCTTTACAACAGGCGTATTTGAGGGTGAACAGGAAGCTGTTGCTAATCCTAAGGGTAAGGTTATTGACCTTGTACTTCCTATAGTTGTACTTATTCTTACAAGCGTATTCTCACTTGTTTATGTTGGTCAGTGCATGGTTGGAGATGACTGGGTATTCACTCCATCTGAAAGAATGGCTGACATGGGATTTGTAGATGCATTCTCAAACACAGACGCTACAATTGGTCTTCCTTGGGCTGCAGTTGTAACTCTTGTATTTACAATTATTTACCTTGTTGCTCGTAGAGTTGTTACATTCAAGGAAGCTATGGAATGTGTTCCACAGGGCTTCATTGCAATGGTTCCAGCAATTCTCATTCTTACACTTGCAACATCTCTTAAGAACATGACAAGCCTTCTTGAGGCTCGTGAGTTCGTAGCTGGCATTGTTGAAGGTGCAGCTGGTGGACTTCAGTCACTTCTTCCAGCAGTTATCTTTGTTATTGCTGCTCTTCTTGCTTTTGCAACTGGTACATCATGGGGTACATTCGGTATCCTTATTCCAATTGTAACTGCAATTTTCCCAGTAGGTTCAATCCTTGGTACAATCAGTATTTCTGCTTGTCTTGCTGGTGCTGTTTGCGGCGACCACTGCTCACCAATTTCAGATACAACAATCATGTCATCTGCAGGTGCTCAATGTAACCACATTAACCACGTAAGCACACAGATTCCTTATGCAATGACTGTTGCTGCTGTATCTTTCGTAAGCTTCATTATTGCAGGCTTCGTAAAGAATGCTATTATTTCACTTGCAATTGCATTCGTTCTTATGCTTGGCACAATCTTTGTAATTAAGATTTTGACTGGAAAAAAGACTGCTGCTCCTGCAGAAAATACAGCAAAATAATTTGAACTAAAAAATAGTAAAAAGGGGTTAGGTTGTTTTTACAATCTAATCCCTTATTTTTTTATCTTTTTTACTTTATTTAACTATTTTATTATGGTATACTTTTTTATGTCTATTAGTTGAAAACTTACATAAAATATTTTTTGGTGGGGTTATATATGGAAAAGAACAGAGTAAAACTTAGTATTTGTGGCAATGATTACTACATTACAACAGATGATGATCCAAAGTACGTTACTGAACTTGGCAACGAACTTGATGAGCGTCTTACAAAAATTGTTCATGAAAGTGGTCGCCTTTCAATTACTCAGGCTGCAATTCTCTGCTCACTTGAGTATGCAGACATTGCAAAGAAGTCTTCAGACACAGCTGAAAACCTTCGTAGCCAAATTAAAGAATACCTTGAAGATTCTGCTCGTTATAAAATGGAAGCAGAAGTTGCAAGACGTGATGTTGAGCGTCTTAACAAAGAAATCCAGGCACTTCGTGGTAAGGGCTCTGGTATGACTTCATTCTAATTAAAAATAGGAACCATAAATATGATAAATGACGTTGAAATTTTAGCGCCTGCGGGAAGCCGTGAACAACTTGTTGCGGCTGTACGCACGGGAGCCAATGCAGTTTACCTTGGTGTGGGGAACTTTAATGCAAGAAGAAATGCTGAAAACTTTAGTATTTCTGATTTGAAGGATGTAACCGAGTACTGCCATGTCAGAGGGGTCAAAATATATTTGGCCCTAAATACTCTCGTTAAAGACACTGAAATTGCTGACGCCTATGAATTGGTAAAGAGCGCCTGCACCTTTGGTGTAGACGCTTTTATTATTCAGGATTTAGGGCTCATAAACATAGTTAAAGAACTTGCCCCTCAAATGCCACTTCATGTTTCAACGCAAATGGCAGTTCACACACCTGAAGGATTTAAAATGCTCTCTGAAATGGGCTTTTCAAGAGCTGTTCTTCCAAGAGAACTTTCACTTTCTGAAATAAAAGAAATAAGAGAAGCCACAGATATGGAACTGGAAATGTTTGTGCATGGAGCACATTGTATGTGTGTTTCAGGGCAGTGCTATTTTTCTAGTATGCTTGGTGGAAGAAGTGGCAACAGAGGCCTTTGTGCCCAGCCTTGTCGTCTTCCTTTCTCTGCACCAAATGGTACAGGCTATGACCTAAGTCTTAAAGACTTAAGCCTTATTGAATATCTTCCAGAACTAGCAAAAATTGGCGTTTGCTCCTTCAAGATTGAAGGAAGAATGAAACGTCCTGAATATGTTGCTGCCGCTGTGTCTTCATGTAAAATGGCCTTGGATGTAGGTAATCAGTTTAAAGATCATTTCAAAGAGGAAGAACTCTTTGCTGACTTAAAGGCTGTCTTTTCAAGGTCGGGCTTTACTGATGGATACTATAAAGGCGAACTTGGAAAATCCATGTTCGGCACGCGCCAGAAGGACGATGTTACCGCGGCGGAGCCAGCGCTTAAACGTCTTTCAAAGCTCTATGAAAAGGAAGCCGCAATCATTCCAATTAGTATGAGCCTTACGGCTCAAATTGGAAAGCCTCTCATGGCTTCAGCTTCAACAGGAAAGACGAGAGTATTTGTAACATCGGACTACAAGGTTCAAAAGGCTAAAACTCACGCCACTGAAGTTTCAAGTATTAGAACTCAACTTAAAAAATGTGGCGGCACGCCTTTTGAAGTAAAAATGACAGATATTGATGTGGATGAAAATATCAACATACCAATTTCTGAAATAAACAACATAAGACGTCTTGTCCTTTCTGAACTTGAAAGAAAGCTTTCAAATTCATATGAAAAAACCTGCTTACCTCTTTCAGAGTATGACTCAGAAAAGAAGGAAAGGAAAAAAGACAATAAACATAGACGTATTTTAAGCCTTTCAAATGATGAACAGATTCTCTCTGCACTTGAATTCATTACAGGTGAATTCAAGGAGAAAGACCAATACGTACTTTTGGTTCCGCATACAGTTGCAGAAGGTGTAGTTTCAAAAATTAAGAAGAGTGGTATAGAGTTTGGTGTAATTGTTCCTCGTGCTCTTTATGGCTTTAAAGGAAGCACAGTAAAGGCAATAAAGGACCTTAAGAAGAAGGGCGCTTCCTTCCTTCTTATTGGAACTTTAGACGGACTTTCTGTTGCAAATAGGGTTGACCTTCCAGTCATTTTGGGACCAACATTTAATGTGTTTAATTCCTATGCTTTGGATGGAATAAATGTGGCTGCTGTAACTCTTTCAACTGAACTTACAATGGATGAGGCAGCTCGCATTAAAACAGACGTCCCAACGGGCATATGTTCATATGGTAGAACGCCATTAATGCTTACAAGGAATTGTCCTATAAAGAACGGCTTAAATTGCAAAGCGTGTGGAGGCAAGTCTTCCCTTACAGACAGAAAGGGAATCAAGTTCCCTGTAACCTGTCAAAACGGAGCAAGTGAGGTTCTTAACTCAAGACCTATTGTTTTGTCTGACAAGAAGTCTGATCTTTTAAGGTTTGATTTTGAACTTATGTATTTCACTGTTGAAACCGCTGAGAAGGTTTCTGAAGTTCTTTTAAGCTATGAAAACGAAAAAGAGCCAAAGGGTGAATTTACCCGTGGCCTTTACTATAGAGGAGTAGAATAAAAGGCGGGGGAATTCCCCCGCCATATATTAAGCAAGAGCAAAAGCTTTGGCTGTTCACGGACTACTGTCACCATTGCAACTTCTTGCGAATTTTACTCGTTACAGTTTATGACGAGAACAGCCACTATGACATAAAATAAAGACGGAGGAAAATAGTCGTGAAAAAAATATTTGGATTTATTTTCGCAGATGATATGGAATTTAAACCATTTTCAGAATATGCGTACAAAAGAGGCGGAAAACTTATTTCTGAAAAACCTCAAAATGTTATTGAACTTGAAACAGAGAATGCTGTTATATATGCAATTGAAAGTGGAATAGGAAAGGTTAATTCAGCAATTGCTGCCTTGGAGCTTATTAAGTCATATTCTCCAGATTACATAATGAGTGCGGGCCTTTCAGGTGCAATATCTGGTGTTGCTCGTGGCGATATAGTTGCTGGCAACTCATTTGTTGAATGTGATTTTGATATTAGACCTTTCGGATATCCACTTGGTAAAAAGTCTGATGGAACATACATTCATGAGGCATCTGAGGAACTCTTAGTTGCTGCAAGAAAACTTCCTGGTATGAAAGAGGGAAGACTTGGAACAGGAGACTTTTTCCTTACAGATCCTGCTAAAAAGAATGAATACAAAGAAGAGTTTAGTATTACTGCTTTTGACATGGAGTCTGGTGCAATTGCTGCAACCTGTAGCAAATACAGAGTTCCATTTATGTCAGTTAGAAAAATTTCAGATGATGCAGATGACTCTGCTACTGAATCTTACAGAGAAATGAATAATCTCTGTGAAGAAACCCTCACAGAGATTTTAATAGACATTACAAATAACATGTAATTAAATATTGAGTTTTAGCGGCATTCCACTTTTGCGGCCAGCACCGTTATATCGTCGGTGCATAGGGCGTTCGTGGAGGCCGCTTTTGCTATTTTTTCAGCAAGAGTTTCCATGCTCTTGCCTCTGTAGTAGGATAGCTGCCTTGCAATTTTCAGTTCGTCACCGACCCAGATACCATCACTCGACATGAGGACAATGTCACCCTCGCTAAGAAGCGCGGTGGAATGAGAGTATTCGGTTTCGTTCAGTATTCCAATTGGCAGCGTTATGCGGTCCAGTTTTCTTACTTCTCCGTCATGACGAACGAGCGTTGCTGCGGCACCTGCTTTGTAAAAGTCTGCATGACCTGTGTATGTGTCAATGCAGGCAATATCAACTGTTGCAAGCGATTCATCTCCTGAATTGACCATAACAACCGTGTTGGCAAGTTTAAGTGCACAGTCAAAATCTATGTTTTCACGAAGCATGTTTTCCAGTACTTTAATTGACAGCGCACTTCCTATGGCTGCACCAGGACCAGTTCCCATACCATCACTAAGGAGCATTATATACTTTCCACTGTCTGTCATAAACGAGGTGAAATAATCGCCCGATTTAGTGCCAGTTGAATTTGGAATTTGGTGACTTCCTACACATATTTTGTATTCTGGTATTTCTCTGAGCTTTATTACAGTTCCGCTTTCACTTTCTTGGTGTTCAGGGAACTCGAAGTCCTTGTTTAAGAGAATGCTGATTTTTTCTGAAAGCATAAAGGCGTATTCTTGCTTTGGAACGGTCGAGCAGATGATATCTACAAAAGTAAGGCCTCTTTCGTCATAGAAGCATGACACGGAATCGTATTCAAAATTAATAGCTTTAAGCATACTTTGAATTTTCATTGTGGCTTCTGCATCTATTTTAAATTCAACCCTAATTCTTTTGCAAATTGAATTAAGAATTCGTGAGGTTTCACTTATTTGTTCACTTACCATATTTCTTAATTGGATTCCCTTTGCATCTTCGGGGAACAGTCGTTCCGTTGTAACAAGTATACGAGCTAAAATGTTAGAAATATCTAGAACGGCATCTGAAATTGAACTTATTCTGTGTTCTAGCCAGAGTATGGCTTTCTCTTCAACTTCATTTGTGACGGCATTTTTTGTAAATATATTTCTCAGCTTGCCTAGAATTTTACTTGGTGTTATAAGGAAGAGAAGAGCGGCAAAAAGAATGTGTGCGGCATAGAACATGTTCTGTCCATATTCGTCCCCAACAGGAATTGACACAAGTGCCCCTACAATTATTCCGAATATGCTAATGAGTGTGCCTTCGGGTATGAGTATAGCTTCGAGTACTGATGCAAGGATTACACCTACAAGGATGTAGAAACTTTTAGTGCCAAGGGCTAGGGACAATGCAAGAATACTTCCAATGAAACAACCAAGGTATGAATCGCTATAGGCTGTTAAGGATATTAATAAATAAATGAATATGAGAAGAGCGGGGTTTATGTGATAAATTTCAACTTTGGAGAGGCACATGGCCAAAAGGGAAAGGGAGACTATTAGGGACGAGCTCTCTTTGGAACTTAATGAGTAGATGTTTTCTGTTCCTATTGGTATTTCCATTGCTCCGCCAAAGAAAAATGCGCCACCGAAAGCGAGCAATGCTTCAATGAAAATCCACACGAAGTCAGATGCTTCGCCTCTTGAGGAAATGAGCATTGTGACACCAGTTAAAAGAAAAGATACGCCAACAATACCTGATTTAACTAATATGTTGACTTCCTTTTTGAAGTTTTTTAAAGCGCCGTATATTACGGAGAACATCAGTATTGTGGCGACGTATCTGAGTGGGACTAAGGTGTCGTCTGGAGAAGCTATGTAACCAACGATTGAGCCTATTAGACTAAACGGTAAGGACTCTTGTGTGAATGCGGATGCGAAGGCTAGTCCAAAAGGGGAGATGTTTTCAAAAAGTGCGTTTCTTGAAAGTAAGAAGGATATAAATCCAATAAGTAAACCTTTTAGAATAATTTTGATTTTTTGTTTCATTAAATTCACCACCGCGGACAAGTATATAAAAAGCACAGAGCAAAATTTGTCGCTCTGTGCTTTTCTTCTTTTATTTTGTTTTAGTGGCTTTAATAATTATGAAACTCAAGGC
>DCGS01000047.1:534-5434 GCA_002314645.1 Ruminococcaceae bacterium UBA1772 | reverse complement strand
ATGTCAGACTCAGCACGGTTTGCAATTACTATAATTGAATCTTTTCCGTCTGTTCTTTCATATGCAACACAGCCCTGTGAACCAGAAATAGGCTCGAATTTTGAGTCTTTTAAAAGCGGACAGTTACGTCTGAACCTTCCAAGTTCTTTATGGAATTCTAAAAGATCTTCGTTTATTTCATTTGAGTTCCAAGGATAACCCTTTCTGTTGAATGGGTCTTTGCATCCTTCCATTCCTACTTCATCGCCGTAGTAGATTGAAGGGAATCCTGGAAGTGTGTACTGAATGGCAACGGCTATTTTAAAGTACTTAATGCACTTTTCTCTTTGCTCGTCTGTCAGTTCATATACTTCCTGCCATGCTCTGTCCTTGTAGTCACATGTTTCACCTGAAAGTCTTGTAATTATTCTCATGGTGTCATGTGTACCAAGAAGATTCATAAGGGAGTCAACTATTTCCTTTGGATAGTTTTCTGTTATGGAAAGTATGCTTTCCATAAAGTCTTCTGCTCTGTCATTTACAATGAAGTTTAAGATGGCTTCCTTGAATGGGTAGTTCATAACACTTTGAAGTTCGGTGCCTTCAAGGTATTGTCTTCTAACACCATATGCTTCTTTGTTAGATGCATCTTCCCAAACTTCTCCAAGAAGAAGTGCGCCTGGTTTTACAGCTTCAATTCTTTCTCTGATTGCTTCAATGAATGAGTCTGGAAGTTCATCTGCAACGTCTAGTCTCCAACCATCTGCACCAAGAAGAAGCCACTTCTCAATTATTCCACCAGGACCTGTAATGTAATTTTTGAAGTCTTCATTTTCCTCTATGGTTTCAGGGAGTATATCTATGCCCCACCAAGAAGTGTACTTGTCAGGCCAAGAGTCGAACTTATACCAGTTTATAAATTCTGATTCTTTAGAGTTATACGCGCCGTTTACATCATACCTTTTATATTTGTTGAAGTAGATGCTGTCGTCACCAGTGTGGCTGAATACACCGTCAAGAATGACTCTAATACCACGCTTGTGTGCTTCGTTGCAAAGGGAGACGAAGTCTTCCTCTGTGCCAAGGAGCGGGTCAATTTTTGTGTAGTCTGCTGTATTGTAGCGGTGGTTAGAATGCGCTTCAAAAATAGGGTTCAAGTAAAGGATGTCTACACCAAGGTCTGCAATATAGTCAAGCTTTGACTCAATACCTTTTAAGTCTCCACCAAGGTAGTCGTTATTTAAGACGCGACCAAATTCATTTGGTCTCCATTCTGGTGGAGTGCCCCATGGAACTATTTTTCTGTCACTTGGAACATTTTCTTTTTTCTGCCCACTGAAACAGAATCTGTCTGGGAAGATTTGATACATTATTCCGCCTTTGAAATTGTTCTGCTTTTCGTACTTCTGTTCATAGACAGTGAGCTGCCAACGAGCATCTCCTACATCTGTGTAGCCTGTGCCAAAAGCACCGCGATTAATGTATTTCTTTTCACCATTTACTTCGTAGTCAAAGCAGTACCACCATACACCTGGACGTTCTGCTTTGTATTTGAGTTCATAAAAAACGTCGTTTCCAACTACTTCGTTTGTTCTAGTTAACGGAAGTACTTCGTCGGATTGGTCACCGTCTCTATGAATAATCATATGGGCACTGCAATTTGCAGCGCCCACTACGTTTGGGAGTAGGAGACGGAACACGCACTCGTGTCCTGTCTCCATTGCTCCATATACACTTTTAAAGTTTTTATCTCTTGAGTTGAATATCATAAAATTCACCAACTAGATGATTATTCATCCTTTACTGGAACAGTATGCCAGATGTCTCTTGCATAGTCGTCAATTGCACGGTCAGCGGCAAATATACCGGCACCTGCAACGTTGAGAAGAGCCTTCTTGTTCCATGCAAGCTTATCTTCATAAAGCTTAACCATTTCATTACGAACTCTATGATAGTCAGCATAGTCAGCAAGAACCATATATGGGTCGTGGTTGATTATGTTTGTAATTTCTGGGAACTGGAGTCCGTTAACACCCTGGTTAATGAAGTCTATAATCTTGTGGATGTCAGCGCTGCTTGTGTAGTAGCTCTGTGGGTTGTATGTCTTTGAAAGCTCACGAACCTCTGGAGTCTTCATACCGAAGATGCAGATGTTTTCTGCTCCAACAGAGTCGTAAATTTCAACGTTTGCACCGTCAAGTGTACCGAGTGTAACTGCACCGTTGATCATAAGCTTCATGTTACCTGTACCTGAAGCCTCTGTACCAGCAAGTGAAATTTGTTCACTGATATCTGCAGCTGGCATAAGCTTTTCAGCAATGCTTACGCAGTAGTCTTCAATGTAAACAATTTTAATTTTGCCCTTAATGTCTGGGTCGTTGTTTACTACTTCTGCAAGGTTGCAAATGAAGGAAATAATCTTCTTTGCCATGTAATAACCAGGAGCTGCTTTTGCACCGAAGATGTATGTTCTTGGTGTGAAAGGCATGTCTGGGTTTTCCTTGAGAGTAATGTATGTGTTTACAATGTCAAATGCATTGAGGTGCTGTCTCTTGTATTCGTGGAGACGCTTAACCTGAACATCAAAGATTGAGTTAGGGTCAAGATCAATACCCTGCTTTGCTTTGATGTATTTAGCAAACTCAACCTTGTTTTCATATTTAATGTCTGCAAAACGGTTGAGTACCTTTTCGTCGTCTGCAAATGCGCGGAGCTTCTCAAGCTCAGATGCATGGTAAACATACTCTGTTCCAATAAGCTCGTCTATCATTTTGCAAAGCTTTGGGTTTGACTGGCAAAGCCAACGTCTGTGAGCAATACCGTTAGTAACGTTCTTGAACTTCTTTGGTGTAATCTGATAGAAGTCTGAGAATACAGTTTCCTTTAAGATTTCACTGTGAAGAGCAGATACGCCGTTTACACTGTGGCATGTTGCAACGCATAGGTTTGCCATTCTAACAATACCGTTTGAAATGATAGCCATGTTTTCAACCTTTTCAGCGTCGTGGCTAATTTCCCAAATGAATGAACGGTATCTGTTATCTATTTCTTTAATGATTTGATATACACGAGGAAGAAGACGAATGATAAGGTCTTCTGGCCAGCATTCAAGTGCTTCTTTCATTACGGTGTGGTTTGTGTATGCAAATGTCTGAGAAACAAGTTTCCAAGAGTCGTCCCAACTGTATCCACAGTCGTCAAGGAATACACGCATAAGTTCTGGGATGGCAAGAGTTGGGTGTGTGTCGTTGATGTGAATTGCCATCTTTTCAGGGATGTCATCTATTGTCTTGTTTTCCTTAAGGTGTCTACGAACAATATCCTGAATGGATGCAGATACAAGGAAGTACTGCTGACGAAGACGAAGTGACTTTCCTTCTGGATGGTTATCTGCAGGATAGAGAACCTTGCAGATTACATCTGCCATGGCCTGCTGTTCAACGGCACGGATGTAGTTTCCTTCGTTGAAGAGGCTCATGTCGAAGCCAGGTGCTGAAGCCTTCCAAAGACGAAGAACAGCCATACCTTTGCCGTCTTTGCCAGGGAAGTACATGTCATATGGTGTAGCAATAACAGAAATTGTGTTAGATGTCTTTGTAATAAAGTAACCATCTTCCCAAGAGCCTGAAATTTCTCCACCGAATTCAACAGTTAACTGCTCATCCTTCTTTTCGTTGAGCCAAACTTCACCGCCTGGAAGCCATATGTCTGGAAGTTCTGTCTGCCAACCATCTATAAGCTTCTGCTTGAAGATACCGCATTCGTAAAGGATTGAGTAACCAACTGCTGGGTATCCTCCTGTTGCAAGTCCGTCAAGATAGCAAGCGGCAAGTCTGCCAAGACCACCGTTACCAAGACCTGCGTCTGGCTCGCATTCAAAAATTCTGTCGAGTGTTAATTTGTATTTATTAAGAACAGCTTCTGCTGTGTCTGTTAAGTTTAAGTTGTAAAGGTTGTTCTTTAATGAACGGCCAAGGAGGAATTCCATGCACATATAATAAACAGACTTTGAAGTTTGGTCGTTCTTATACTTTTGCTGGAAATCATATGCCTCGCTTGCAATTGCATCCTTACAAACTAAAGCTACTGCTTTGTAGAACTGCTCGTCAGTTGCCTCGCTTGGAGTTACACCAAAACTATGTGAGAGCTTTGTGAGGAGCTGTTTTTCAAATTCCTTATTGGTAATTTTATTTCCCATTAAACCACCTATTCGCTTTATATTATTAATTGTATTTATAAATATATACGTTGTTAATTATATAACGTTTTAAACTTTATTACAAGTCATATATAAAACGAAAGGCGCCGAGGTTTCCCTCGACGCCTCATCCTATTACACTGTAGCCTGAATAGGATCTTATTTAACCATAAGGTTCTTTCTGATGAATGCAGCAAGTTCTTCTTTTGTGAAGATGTGCTTAACAGGATATGTAGGAAGAACTTCCTTGATTGCTCTTTCAGCAATAAGGTCTACGTCTTCTTCCTTAATACAATCGAATCCTGTTGGGATGCCCATTCTTTCGTTCATTGCTGCAATTTCAGCAACGAAAGCCTTAGCTTTGTCTTCTGGTGTAACACCAGTAATTCCAACTGCATCTGCAAGATCTGCAAGCTTGTCATATACATAAGGAGCAAGGAGCTCATCTGACATAACGTGTGGAAGAATTACTGACATTGCAAGACCGTGAGGTACTCCGTAGAGACCACCAAGTCTGTGACCAATACCATGAACGTAACCTACACCACCACGTGTGAAGCACATTCCTGCATAGTAAGAAGCAAGAAGGAGCTGGCCACGAGCTTCAATATCTGTACCGTCGTTGTATGCACGCTCAAGATACTTGAAGATAAGCTTTACAGCCTTAACGCCGTAGTCGTTGAACTTCTTGTTGTTGTACATGATGTTTGTGTAACCTTCAAC
>DCGS01000047.1:323-457 GCA_002314645.1 Ruminococcaceae bacterium UBA1772 | reverse complement strand
TGTAAGTTCAGGGTCAAGAACAGCATATCTTGCACGGATGAATGGGTCCATCATTGGGAACTTATCATGTGTTTCTGGGTCTGTAACAACGGCAGCAATAGTAGTTTCTGAACCTGTACCAGCTGTTGTTGGAA
>DCGS01000047.1:0-251 GCA_002314645.1 Ruminococcaceae bacterium UBA1772 | reverse complement strand
TACCATAAAAGTACCACTCATCTTCTTAACTGGACGGTTTGGACGAGCTACTCTAGCACCTGTTGCCTTAGCGCAGTCCATTGGAGATCCGCCACCGAAAGCGATGATTGCTTCACAACCATTGTCATTGTAGAGCTTGAGAGCATCTTCAATGTTCTGGATTGTTGGGTTTGGCTGAGTCTGATCATAAAGAACATATGATACACCAGCCTTGTCAAGCTCTTCGAAAAGGCTTGAAAGAAGGTTAAGGC
>DCGS01000069.1:54850-55611 GCA_002314645.1 Ruminococcaceae bacterium UBA1772 | reverse complement strand
ACAGGTTACAGATATTACGACACAGCAGGTAAGAAAGTTAACTTCCCATTTGGACATGGACTTTCATATACGACGTTCCAGTATTCAAATCTGAATGCATCGCAGTATGACCTTTCAGACAAGGATACAATTAGAGTAACAGTTGACGTTACAAACACAGGTAACGTATTTGGTAAAGAAGTAGTTCAACTTTACATACACAAGAATGGCTCTAGAATTTTCAGAGCTGAAAAAGAACTTAAGGGCTTTAAGAAGGTCGCTTTGAATCCTGGTGAAACAAAGACAGTCGAGTTCACACTTGACCCATCTGCTTTTGCTTACTACAACGTAAACATTCACGACTGGGACATTGAGAGCGGAGACTACACAATTTACATTGCAAAGAATGTAAACGAAGTTTGCCTTGACTATGTAGTTCACATGTATGCAGACAATAGTGTAGAGGTTCCAGACTATAGGGAATCTGCTCCTTCATACTATGACCCTTCAAAAATTGGAATGAATATTCCAGATTCTGAATTCGAAGTTATTTATGGTAAGAAACTGGATATGCACCATGAACTTCGTCCTTTCACAAGAAATACAACTCTTGGTGAACTTGCTGAAACAGGTGTTGGTAGCAAGATTTACAACACCGCAATGGGTATTGCAACAAAGGTTTTACCAGAGGACAACGAGGTAATTAGAATGGCAACAGCCATGATCCCAGACATGCCTCTTCGTGTTGCTCGTATGGGTCTCCCAATTATGACAGACAAAGC
>DCGS01000069.1:48998-54779 GCA_002314645.1 Ruminococcaceae bacterium UBA1772 | reverse complement strand
TTTAAAAAATAATTCTTAGGGAATTTTTTGGAGATATATTATGAACAAAAATAAAAGACTTTATGACGTTAGAGAAATTACTGATTTTAAGGACATGCTAAATCAGTGCGTAGAACAGTTTGGTAATGAGCCTGCTTTTAAACTTAAAAACAAAGAAGGCAATTACTATGATGTAAACTATACTGAATTTAGAGAATCAGTAGACACACTTGGTGCAGTACTCTATTCAATGGGCTTCACAGGAGACAAGAAGATTGCCGTAATGGGTATGAACTCATATAAGTGGGTACTTACCTATTTTGCAGCTCAGCTTGGTTCAAATGTTATTGTTCCTATTGATAAGGAGCTTCTGTTTGACGACATTAATACAATTCTTGAGGTTTCTGAAGCTGAAATCATCTTCGTAGACAAGAAGAGCCTTAAAAAGCTTGAAGAGCATAAGGATCTCCTTCCAGAAGGTCTTAAAATTGTAATGATGGATGAAGAATATGACCGTGACGGATATCTTTCATTTGATAGCATTTTTGAAATGGGTCGTTCTTTGATTGCAACAAATAGTGAACACTATAAGGCATTTGTAGAAAATGAAATTGACCCAGAAGCTTGCAGTGTTATCATCTTCACTTCAGGTACATCTGGACTTGCTAAGGGTGTTATGCTCTGCCAGAGAAACATTTGCTTTGTAATTACATCTAACTCTTCAGTAGCTAAAATTGGTCCTGGCGACCAATACCTTTCAGTTCTTCCAATTCACCACACCTTTGAGTGTACACTTGGAATTTTGGCGCCTCTTTACAACGGCTGTTGTATTGCATTCTGTGAAGGTCTTCTTCACCTTATGAAGAATATGCAAGAGGTTGAGCCAACTGTATTCGTTACAGTTCCACTCATGCTTGAAAAGATTCACGGAAGAATTATGAAGGCAGCAGAGGAGAAGAAGGGCGGAAAGCTCATTCTTTCACTTGGTAAGGCCATTGCTAACACATCATCAGCAATGGGCGTAAACTTGAACGACAGACTCTTTGGTGAAATTACAAAGAACTTCGGTGGACGCCTTCGCCTTATTATTGTTGGCGCTGCTGCCGTAAGACCAGATGTAATTAAGGACTTCAAGACATTTGGTATTCCAGCGTACATTGGATATGGACTTACAGAGTGTGCTCCACTTGTTGCTTGTAACCACGATGACCTTTGGGCTTGTGACACAGTAGGTATGCCTATTCCTGACGTTGACGTTAAAATTATTAACGCAGATGCACAGGGTGTTGGTGAAATCTGTGTTAAGGGACCAAACGTAATGCTTGGTTACTATAAGGATGAAGCACAGACAAGAGAAGTTATAGATGAGTTTGGCTGGTTCCACACAGGTGACCTTGGTACTCAGGATGAAGACAGTATTATTCGCATTAACGGACGTATTAAGAACGTTATTGTTACAAAGAATGGTAAGAACATCTATCCTGAAGAAATCGAATATCATCTTAACAATAACCCATTAATTGCTGAGTCAATGGTTGTTGGCTTTGATTCAGACGACGGCTTTGACACAATAGTTGAAGCAAAAATTTTCCCAGATATTGCAGCAATTAAAGAGAAGTCAAAGAACAAGGAAAATCCTACAGCTGAAGAAATTTCAAAGGTTATTGCAGACGTTATTAAGGAAGTTAATAAGAAGCTTCCAAGCTACAAGAACATTAAGAAGATTCACATTCGAGAGAATGAGTTTATTAAGACAACAACTTCTAAAATTAAGCGTTATGCAAATATGGATGACGAAAAGCCAGAAGATGACAAATAATTTAAGAAGAACCCCTTACAGTAATGTAAGGGGTTTATTTTTTTGCATAAAATTCTAAATCCTAGGAATAATAAATAAGATATGGAGATGATTTCATGCCAGTTAAATTAAACAAAGAGGGTACAACCCTTGTTGCATTTCTTTCGGGTGAAATTGACCATCATAGTGCTATAGCCCTAAGAGAGGCGGTTGATGGTGCAATAAAGCTTGTGAAGCCAGAAAGGCTTGAAATAGATTTTGGAGATGTGACCTTTATGGACAGCTCAGGTGTAGGCTTTGTAATGGGGAGGTACAAGCTGGTCAACTTCTACGGTGGAACTGTTGTTGTTAAAAATGCATCTGAAAGGATGGAGAGAATGCTAAGCCTTTCAGGAATTGAAAAAATAGCGTTAATAGAAAAGAGGGATAAAGCAGTATGAAAGAGGCAAAGACAAATGAAATGAGACTGGTGCTTGAGAGCAGGTCACAAAATGAGGGCGTTGCAAGAATTGCGGTTAGTGGTTTTGTGTCCACCCTAGATCCTACAATAGAAGAAATAAATGATATTAAAACGGCGGTTTCCGAGGCGGTAACGAATTGTATTGTTCACGCATACGAGGACACTGTTGGTAAAATCTATATTACCTGTTCCATGCACGGAAAATCTGTCTACATAAAAATTAAAGACAATGGATGCGGTATATCCGACATTGAAAAAGCAATGACTCCTCTTTATACAACCAAGGGCGATGAGCGCTCCGGCCTTGGATTTGCCGTCATGGAAAGCTTTATGGATTCCCTTCGTGTTAGGTCTGTCTGTGGGAAGGGAACTACAGTTTACATGAAAAAAAATATTTCTGGTAAGTAATATGGACAAGCAGAAGTATGAATCGCTCGTTACGGAAAATATTAACCTTGTGCATATGTGTGCAAATAAGTTTAGAGACAAAGGTATTGAATATGATGATCTTTTTTCCTCGGGTTGCATTGGACTTTGTGGCGCGGCAAAACGGTTTGATGAAACAAGAGGAATTTCTTTTTCCACCTTTGCAGTACCTGCCATCTTGGGTGAAATAAAACGTTGCTTTAGGGATGGTGGCGAAATAAAGGTCAGCCGACAAATGAAGGATAAAATAAGAGAACTTAAAAGGGTTCAAGAGGAAATAGAGGAGAATGAGGGACATCCTGCAAAGGTGCATCAAATTGCAGAGAAAATGAATATATCTGACTCTGATGTTGCTGAAATACTGGGTGCGTCGTTACATACGGTGACCTATGATTCTGTACTGGTGAAGGATGATGGTTTTGAAAATGACTCTTGTACTAAAACGACAGTTAGTAGTCTTTTAAGCACACTTTCGCCGTTTGACAGAAAAATAATTGAACTGAGATATATGTGTGACATGACGCAGAATGAAATAGGGAAAGCCCTTGGAGTGTCACAGGTTAAGGTCTCAAGAAGTGAGAAAAACAGTCTAAGTGCTCTGAGGCTGCAGCTCATACATGACCCTTATTTTAATTGAAAATAATATATATATATGGTAAAATATGTACCTTAATAAATTTTGAGGTTTTTATCATGAATAATATAAATATTAAGGGAAAGAGAATAATTGCTACCATACTTGTTCTTGTCATGGCTTTTTCACTTGCAGCATGTGGCGGAGCGGGTAAAGTGGTATCAGTAAAGTCAGATGGAAGCATTGTTGAAGTGTCAAACCCATCTGAGAAATATCATTCTTCGTCTAAATATCAGTGTCTTACAAAAACAGGTCTTTATAAGCTTTATGTAGATGAAGCAAATTGCTCATTTGCAGTTAAGGATTCTTCAGGCCAGAATTGGCATGGACTTCCAAAGTCTTCAAACAAGACTGCATCGCTCCTTACAATAGACGTTTTTGACGGAGAAAAGACATATAGACTTAATTCTCAGGAGAACAGTGTTGCGTTTGGAACTGCAACCTGCAACTATACAGAGGACGAAATTACTTTCTCATATGTTTTCAGTGAGAAGAAGGATAACCCAACAGTAAAAATACCTGTAAGTCTTTCAATAAAGCTTGAGAATGGACTTCTCAGCACAAACGTTAACTGTGAAAAAATTTCAGATAATTTAAATGGACTTACAATAACAAATATTTCTGTTCTTCCTTCTTTTGGTGCAGTGGATGCTCCAACTGATGGAGACTTCATTTTAATACCAGATGGTTCTGGTGCTGTAATTGACCTTTCTAAAGCAGATAATTCAACATATGAAATTGAAACATATGGTGCAGACTATGCTGTAGAAAAGAGTAATCCACACAGCGGTATTGCTGGAATGTTTGGAATTAAAAGTAAGGACAGTGCATTAACCGCAATTGTAATGGACGGCGCAGCCATTTCTAAAATTTGTGCAAACGTAGACAAGAATGGAATAAATACAGCTTATGCATCTTTTGCTGTAACTCCAAATGCATCTTCTTCTGAAGATGGTGCTGTTACAAACGTTGTTGGTAGCAAGTCTTACACTGGAAACCTTTCTGTAAATTACAGATTCATTTCGGGTTCTACTGCAACCTATGCGGGCATGGCTTCTGTATGCCGTGAGCAGTTTGTAAGAGCGGGCCTTCTTTCTACAAGATCAGTTTCAAATGAAGGCGACATTGCCCTTCCTATTACCCTTGTTGGAAGTCTTAAAAAGAACTTCCCTGGAACAACTCTTTATACAAGCTTTGAAAATGCTGAAGATATAGCAACAGTTCTTAAGGCTAAGGGTATTAATGGTCTTACAATAAAGTTTGATGGTACTCTTTCTGGAGGACTTAACCAAAAGGCAATAAATAGTGCTTCATTTAACGGAAAGATGGGCGGTAAAACAGAGCTTGAATCGCTCGTAAACTATATGAACACTCAAGGCTTTGGAATTTACTTCTCAGTTAACCTAATTTCTTCTGCTTCAGGTGGAAGCAAGGCCACTGGAGTGGTTTCAAAGAATGTCACAATTACTACTCCTAATTCACTTTATGGTTATGTGGGCGGGGAGAATATGACTCTTCACGGTCTTTCTTCACAGAACCTTACAAAGGGTGTAGTAGATTTCATTACTGAAATGAAGGACGTTGAAATTCCAGGTTACTCCATTTCAGATGCGGGACGAATTTTGTTCTCAGATTTCTCATCTGACTTTACAGATAGACAAACTTATGCGGATGCAATTTTTGGACAGGCTATTGCACTCTCAACAAACAAGAAACTCATGGTTGAGAACGGTAATCTTTACACACTTAAGAATGCACTCATTGTATCTGGACTTCCTATGGAAACATCCTACAAGGAGAGCGCTTTCTACACATCTGTTCCATTCGTACAAATGATTTTACACGGAACTGCTGAGTACACTGGCTCATATCTTAATCTTGCTGAGGATTACAACAAGGCTCTCCTTAAATGCATTGAGTATGGCGCCCTTCCTTCATTTGAGTGGACCTATACAAACTATATTCCAAAGGACGAAGAGAGTTCAAAGCTCTTCTATGACAACTGGACCGCTGATGCTCTTTCAGTTTACAAGAAGACAAATTCCGTCTTCAAAAACTTGAAGGACGCAAAAATGACGGGCCACGAGAAAATTCAGGAAGGCCTTTTTAGAACGGAATATAACAACGAAACATTTATTTACGTAAACTATACAGACAAAAATATTGAATACAATAATTTGACCATTAAAGCTGGTAATTATCTCAGAGTAAACTAATGGAGGCGAGTAATTTGTCTGAAGAATTAAACCTTAGAATTCCAAGGTTTGACTATATGTCTCAAAAGAATACCTATTCTGGAAGCTGTGGAAACTTTAGATACAAGCTTTTCCCACAGGACAAGGATGAAATAGAAAAGGTTTTTGTTGCCGCAGTTTATAAGGATAACTGCTTCGAGGTTGAAGACGAGGCTGGCAGAGCAGAAAAAGCCGAGTTTGAATATAGCCAAGAGGGAATAGATAAGGCAACCGAATGGATTTATAGTAA
>DCGS01000069.1:30588-48927 GCA_002314645.1 Ruminococcaceae bacterium UBA1772 | reverse complement strand
TTGAATTCTTCTGCAATGCTGAGTGCAGTTGAGTCATTTATTATGTCGTTGAATCCAACAATTAACATATAGTCGTGGTCAGTTTCAGCGTCATGAAGAACTGAAACATATGCGTTATATGTAATGCTCTTTCCAACTAGTGTTTCAGCAACGTATGCGCCGTAAATAATTTGAATGTTTCCATCTACATTTGTTGAAATGCAAGTGTTTGGATTTCTTGTCTGCATTGCAAGCCATTTTGATGTTCTTGTAAGACCTGGAATGTCAGCTACATCTCTCTGCTCTTCAATGCCTTCTGTTCTATCAAGATCGAAAACATAGTAGAAGAATGACCCTGGCTGGTAAATGCAATAGTCCTTTTCACCTGTAGATTTAAAAATGTGATTTCCAATTTCTGCGGCTTCATATTTATCTTTGTCAGCATATGGCTCGCATTTGCTATAGAGATCTTTTGGAATAAGGAAGCTTACACCTTTAATGTCTGAAGACTGAACGAATTTATCTTCGTCATATTTTCCTTCGTAAATAACGCCTCTTTTACTACAAGCTGTAAGTGAAAGGCAAACTACTAAAACAAGTAAAATAGAAATAATTTTCTTCATAGGAATTCTCCTTTGTCTTTATTACTCAGTTATTTTATCACAAATGAATATTACATACAAATAATTACTGTAAAATATTAAATGTTTATGTTATTATAATACGCAGTAAAGGAATAGGTGATATTTTTGTCCGATTATAAGAAGAATATTAGAAATTTTTCAATAATTGCTCATATTGACCATGGTAAGTCTACTCTTGCAGACAGACTTCTTGAACTTACAGGTTCTGTAGCAAAAAGAGACATGACTGAACAGTTACTTGATAACATGGACCTTGAAAGAGAAAGAGGTATTACTATTAAGGCTCATGCTGTAAAGCTTGACTACAAGGCTGAAGATGGTGAAACATACGAGCTTAACTTAATAGACACTCCAGGTCACGTTGACTTTAACTATGAGGTTTCAAGATCTCTTGCAGCATGTGAGGGTGCGGTTTTAATTGTTGATGCAACTCAGGGTATTGAGGCGCAAACTCTTGCAAACACATACCTAGCTCTTGATCATGACCTTGAAATTTGTCCTGTAATTAATAAGATTGACCTTCCAGCTGCTGACCCAGAAAGAGTTTCTGCTGAAGTAGAGGATGTAATTGGTCTTCCTTGTGAGGATGCTCCTCGTGTTTCTGCAAAAACAGGTGAAAACGTTGGTGCTGTTCTTGAACAAATAGTAAAAGAAATTCCAGCTCCAGGTGGAGATGAAACAGCTCCACTTAAGGCCTTAATATTTGACTCAATTTATGACAGCTACAAGGGCGTTATTGTTTATGTGCGTGTTGTTGATGGTCAAATTAAAGCTGGAGACACAATGCGTATGATGGCAACAGGCGCAGAGTTTACTGTTGTTGAAGTGGGCTACATGAGAGCAACTTCAATGGAGCCTGTTGACGTACTTAAAGCAGGTGAGGTTGGTTACATTACCGCTTCCATTAAGACTGTGTCGGAAGCTCGCGTTGGTGACACTGTCACCCTTGCAACAAATCCTGCAAGTGAAGCGTTACCTGGTTATCGTAAGGTTAACCCAATGGTATTCTGCGGTGTTTACCCTGCTGATGGTGCAGATTACGAGAGCTTGAAAGAAGCTCTTGCAAAGCTCCAACTTAACGATGCCGCTTTGTCTTTCGAGCCAGAAACATCTGGTGCACTTGGATTTGGCTTCCGTTGTGGTTTCCTTGGTCTACTTCACCTTGAAATTATTCAGGAAAGACTTGAACGAGAATATGACCTTGATTTAGTCACAACAATTCCAAGTGTTATTTACAAAATACACCTCAATGGTGGTGAGGTTGTAGAAATAGACAACCCTTCAAACTATCCAGATCCAGGTACAATTAACTATGCTGAGGAACCAATTACCAACGCACATATTTATGCTCCACCAGATTATGTTGGACCTATTATGGACCTTTGTCAGGAACGCCGTGGCGTATTCAAGGACATGCAGTATTTGGCTGCTGACCGTGTTGACATTCACTACGAACTTCCTCTTAACGAAATAATCTATGACTTCTTTGACGTTTTAAAGTCACGTACTCGTGGCTATGCTTCATTCGACTATGAAATTATGGGTTATGAACGTTCTGACCTTGTAAAGCTTGACGTTCTTCTTAACGGAGATCAGGTGGATGCTCTTTCATTCATCATCCACTCAGACAAGGCTTACAACAAGGCTAGAAAAATTGCAGAAAAGCTTAAGGATAACATTCCACGTCAGCTCTTTGAAATTCCAATTCAGATGGCTATTGGTGGCAAGGTTATTGCTAGAGAAACCGTAAAGGCAATGCGCAAGGACGTACTTGCAAAGTGCTACGGCGGTGATATTACTCGTAAGAAAAAGCTTCTTGAAAAGCAAAAAGAAGGTAAAAAGCGTATGCGTCAGTTTGGTAGCGTTGAGGTACCACAAGAGGCGTTTATGGCTGTTCTCAAATTGGACGATTAACTATGAAAAACATTGGACTTTATATTCACGTCCCATTCTGCAAAACCGTCTGTCCATACTGTGACTTCTATAAGGTTAGATGCACGGGCAACGAGCAAAAAAGGGCTGAATATATAGAATCGGTTAAAAGAGAATTATTAAAACAAAAGAAAGGTCTCGCATCCAGAGAGGTAGATACAATTTACTTTGGAGGCGGGACTCCGTCTTCTCTGTCTTCAAAGGATTTTAGAGAAATCTTTTCTGCGATTCATTCCTCTTTTAATGTTTCAAAGGATGCTGAAATAACAGTTGAAATGAATCCTTCTTCAGAGATTGAATCGCTGGCTAAAACTCTTTCTGAACTTGGCGTCAACCGTGTTTCCTTTGGTATGCAGTCGTCAGTGGACACTGAGAGAAAAATGCTTGGTCGTCTTTCTGACTCGGACCGTGTTCTTGAGTGCCTTGAAATTATTCGTGACGCTGGAATTTTAAACATTTCAATAGATCTTATGCTTGGCGTTCCAGGACAGACAAGAGAGAGTCTTCTTTCTTCTTTGGAGTTTATTAAACAAACAGAGGTTCCCCATGTAAGTGCATACATGCTAAAGCTTGAAGAAGGAACAAACTTTTATAACAGATTCAGTTCTGGCAAACTCATCCTTCCAACAGAGGATGAAACAGTCGAGCTTTATAATATGACTTGTGACTATCTTGAAGGCATTGGCCTTCATCAATATGAAATTTCTAATTTTGCAAAGCCTTCTTATGAGAGCCATCATAATTTAAAGTATTGGCATTGTGAGGAGTATTTGGGAATAGGCCCTAGTGCTCATTCGTTTGTAAATGGAAAGCGTATGTTTTACGAAGCGGATTTAGATGAGTTTATTTCGTCTCCTACGCTTGTAGAAGACGGCGAAGGCGGCAGTCCCTCAGAAAGACTCATGCTGGCGTTAAGGCTATCTGAGGGCTACACAGGTCCACTTTTAGACGACGCCTTGAAAAAGGCGAAATCTTTATCCAACTACTTGACTGTAAAGGAAGTAGGAGAGGGAATATATAATCTTAGACTAAATAGAAACGGTTTTTTAATATCTAACTATATTATTTCTGAATTAATATAAAGAAAACACCCATGACACATAAGTGCCATGGGTGTTTCTGTTTAAATTGACCTTTTTACAAAGGCTTATTCATCATAGTTTTTGTCTGTTGCCTTTTCAAAGATGGCATTGATTTCATCTGATGGAGCAGGTGTTACAAGAGTAACAATTACTGCAACAATAAGGCTTGCTACGAAACCAGGAAGGATTTCGTATACGCCTGTGCTTGAAAGTGCAATAAGCCAAACAATGTCAACTACAGCACCAGTAACAATACCAGCAATTGCACCCTGATATGTAAAGCGCTTCCAGAATACTGAAAGAATTACTGTTGGGCCGAATGCTGCACCGAAGAGACCCCAAGCATTTTCAACCATGTCCATGATTGCCTGAGCACCCTTACCTTTAGAACTTGCAATAATATATGCAATAATTGCAACAATAAGAACTACAACTCTACCAACCCAAAGAAGCTCTTTGTCAGAAGCATTCTTTCTAATGATTGGCTTGTAGATGTCGCTTGTGAAAGAAGATGAAGCAACAAGGAGCTGTGAGTCAGCTGTTGACATTGAAGCAGCAATAATAGCAGCAAGAAGAATACCACAAAGGAATGCTGGGAAGTATTTTCTTGCAAGTGCAATAAATACAATCTTCTGAAGTCCCTGAGTAAGGAGTTCTTCAGCAACAATCATTCTACCAAGGTATGCAATGAGAATTGCAGCAAAGAGAGCTATTGTAACCCATATAATTGCAACAATTGCTGACTTCTTAACTTCAGATGGCTTTCTAATAGCCATGAATCTTACAAGGATGTGAGGCATACCGAAGTATCCAAGACCCCAAGCAAGACCTGAAACAATATCCTGCCATGATGCAGAGAAGAGGTTTGCAACGAATGCATACTCTGTACCGTCATCTGCATTTACATAAACTTCTGAAAGAGCTGAAGTATCAAGTCCACCTACAGCCAAAATTACGATTGGAACTGCAAGAAGAGCAATAAGCATGAGAATGCCCTGGAAGAAGTCTGTCCAAGAAACTGCCTTGAATCCACCAAGGAATGTGTAAACGATAATAATTGCAGCAAAGATAAGCATTGCTGTTTCTGTCTTAAGAGAAGGAACAAGAGTTGTAAATACTGTTGCACCACTTACGAAACCAGATGCTACGTAAATTGTAAAGCTGATAAGGAATACAATGGCACAGATGATTGAAAGAGCAGGGCTCTTTGCAAGGAATCTGTTTGAAAGATACTGAGGAAGAGTTATTGCATCGCCTGAAGCTTTAGAGAACTTACGAAGACGCTTAGCAACAAAAATCCAGTTAAGTGCTGTACCGAGTGCAAGACCAATACCAATCCACGCCTGGCCAAAACCAAAAGCGAGCATTGAGCCTGGAAGACCCATGAGAAGCCAAGCAGACATATCTGATGCCTGAGCACTCATTGCAGTAACGTATGGGCCCATTTGACGACCACCAAGGAAGTAGTCTTTTTCATTACTGTTGTCTTTACCTTTAATAAAGAAAACAACACCTACTACAAGTACTAAAACAAAGTACATTGCAAAGGCAAGAATTTCAAAATTCATTAGTTTCAAAACCTTTCTTTTCTTAAAATACTGTGGGATTATACCATATAATATATATGCACGCAATAGAGAACGTAGTATAATACTTTGTCTGTACTATTTTTATTAATTAATGCAACATTTATCTATATTACGTTGTTTAATGACTGTACTAAAGTCTAAACATAAATAAATACAAAAATAAAAAATCCAGAAGAACATGGTTCATTCTGGATTCTTAATAAAGTCTAATAAATTTGGTAGTAGTTTTCTTGAATAACTTCCAAGTGGATAGTCACCATTACAAATACACCAGTCGTAAAGTAGCCCACGTTCAATAAGGGCATACATTTTTACAATTTCGTTAGTAGATAAGTCGTTTCTAAGCTCGCCACCTTTTTGGCCTTCAGATACAACTTCTCTTAAAAGTCTAAAATAAGATCTTGAATAGTCAAGAAGGTGTTTTTCACCTTTTGTTGTCAGCTGCGATGAATACATTCGTGCAAGCAAATCTATTGATATTGAATCTTCTATCATAGAGAAAAGCTTTTCATTCATAAAAATAAGCTTTTCAAATGAAGAATTTATTAGTTCAAGTTCTGGAGTTATTTCTTCATATTTTTCATCAAATAAATAGGAAAGGGAACCGAGAAGTTCATCCTTTCCTGAAAAGTAGTGATAAAAAGATCCTTTGGAAGTTTTAGACTCAAGAATAATTTCATCTACTGTTGTGTTTTCAAAGCCCTGCTCATAGAAGAGCTTCCAAGCAGCAGCAACAATTTTACTCTTGGTGTTTCTTTGGTTCTTTTTAGACATTATCTATATCCTCACCTTGAGTAGTCTTAAGTGATGGAATTGCAATTTCTGCAGCTTTAGCAGCTGCCTTTTCATGTAATTCAGTAATTTCTTGAATTGTGGCAATTGTAGGTGTTGGAACTTCTGCCATTTTAAGCTCACCTTTTTTTGCCTTTTTCTTCTTCTTTGGCTTGTCCTTTTTCTTTATTGGAATTTCATATCTGTCTCTTATAATGTCATATGTATCATCTATTATGAATACAGATGAGAGCACAATTGTCATTACAGGAATTATAAATACAATTGCATTTGTAAAATAAACCTGACGAAGATTTATTGAATAGTAAATAAGAGCAAATACAGTACAAGCAATGTCGTTATAAAGAAGGGATATAAGGGTTAAAAATGTAGGATATCCTTTTTTTACATGCTTTGAATACATAACTAGAGTAACTAAAAGCATTACTGCAACAAATATGAAAGAGAAGTTAGGGAATAATTCACGGAATACAGAGACAACTGGTTGAAGTCTACCAAACTCTACTACTTCACCAAAGAGAGGCATAGCAAGAAATGCTGCAATAAAGAATACAGCGTTTGCTAAGACATAAAGAATTCCACTTATAACAACACCTGATTTTTTTGGCAACATAATTTTGTTATTGTCTTTTAAAAAATCTTCTGCTGGAACCTCAGGTCTTTGAATTGCTTCTCTAGCCATGATTATTCCTCCTTTCATATATACATATTAATTTTAACAAATAGGCAAAAAAAAGTAAAGAGAAGCATAAAAACTTCTCTTTACATATGTATGTTTATTTTTAGTTTTCAGTTGTTTCTGTGGTTTCATCTTCTTTTCCTGCATAGTCGTCAAAGTAGATGAAGTTTTTAAGGATTTTTGTGTTGTCTTCAATGCTGAAAACAAGAGAGTCGCCGCATCTCTTCATTTCACTGTGCCATGTTCCATCTGCTGGAATTTGGATTTGTGCCATGTTGTACTTCATGTACTGGAAGAGTGCACCGAAGCAAAGCTTCATCATTGAAGAATCTGTAATGTCTGTTTCAACAAGAGGAAGTACCGCATCAGCTACACTGAATATGTTTGTTGGATTAGAAGCAAGCTTTTCTTTAACTCCAGAAATAACACGTCTTTGTCTCTGTGTTCTGTAGAAGTCGGAGTCAAGCTTACGAATTCGGCTGAACATAAGAGCTTCTTCACCGTTTAAATGTACTGATTCACCAGATTCAAATGTTAATTTGTTTCCAGTAAGTGACCAGTTCTTCCATGTCTTGTTGAGGTAGTTTGCCTCTTTTTCTGTAATTTCAACATCTACGCCACCAATGGCATCTATAAGTTCTTCAAATGCCACGAAATCTACAAGTGCATAGTTGTTGATTTTTACCTTGAAGTTGTATTCAAGTGTATTCATTACAAGTTCAACGCCGCCAAAGGTTGCTGAAGCGTTAAGCTTGTTCCAACCGTGCTCAGGAATTTCAACGTAGCTGTCTCTGAGGAATGAGGTCATTTTAATTTTCTCATTTGCCTTGTCTATTGAAACCAAAATCATTGTGTCTGATCTTGAAACTGTTTCACCTTCACGGGCATCTACACCAAGGAGAAGAATGTTTGTTACGTCCTCACTGCTGTAGAGTTCAGAGTCAGAAATGTAAGGGTTTACTCGTCCATCAGATAAATCTTCGTTGAAGTTCATTTTTCCAATGAAGTAGTAACCAACTCCCACAATTAAAAGTACAAGAATTAAAAGTATTATGATTGTAATTTCAAAAGCCTTTAAAATAGGATTTTTCTTCTTCTTTGGCTTTGCACCGTTTGATGAAATATCCTCGAATGAATCGCTCTTGTTTGGCTTTTTGCGATTCGTTTTTTGGGCTTTCTTAGGATTCCCCTTTGTAGGTTTCTGAGCCTTTCTTCTTTGTTCTTCTGGAGAATGGCTGCTTATATCCTCATACTGCATTGGCATATTATTTGAATTTGAACTGAAACTACTGATATCTTCATATCCGTCGTTTCTTCTAACCGGCTTCTTTGGAGCGCCGGCATTTTTGTTGAAATAAAAATCGTCCATATAGAACTCCTTTCCTTTTCAAATGCGACCACAATATAATTGCCTAAAGTTTCTAACATTATATTAACAAGAAATTACATTTTTGAAAAGATTAAAACATTTTACGACCTTTTACTAAATAATACAATAGGTAAGTTTGACAATTTAATGACCTTATATTAGAATTGTCTTCGTGACATGATTGGGCAGTCGCTGGTCTACTTTGGTAGACGAGAGGAAAGTCCGAGCCCCACAGAGCAGGATAACGGCTAACGGCCGCCGGGGGTGACCCTAGGGAAAGTGCAACAGAAATAAACCGCCTCATTTGAGGTAAGGATGGAAAGGCGAGGTAAGAGCTCACCGGCATGGTGGAGACATCATGGCCATGTAAACCCTATCCGGAGCAACACCGACTTGCGAGGCTTGCTCGGCCTACGACCAGAAGGGTGGCTAGAGCTCTGTAGCAATGCAGAGCGTAGATAGATGATTGCCTTAAAAGACAGAACTCGGCTTACAGATCTTCGTCACACATTAAAGCGCCTGAGACGAAAGGTCCCAGGCGCTTAATTTAGCAAAAAAGTAGGAGGTGAAGCCATTTGGATGAACGTAAAGTAGAAGACCTTTACGGCTATGCCGAAGAGGTTGTATTTAGAAATGAAGAGACTGGCTTCACCGTTTTAGACGTTTCCACGGAGGACGGCGAGCTTATTACAGTGGTAGGGGCTTTGCCTGATATTGCACCTGGTGAAGAAGTTCATTTTATGGGCCACTGGGACACGCACCAAAGCTTTGGCAGACAATTCCGTGCTGAAGTATGTGAACGTACAATGCCAAGCACCGCAGCACAAATGCTTAAGTATTTGTCTGGCGGTACGGTAAAAGGCATTGGACCAGGACTTGCAGCCAAAATTGTTGAAGCCTTTGGTGCTGATACATTTGATGTTATTGAAAACCACCCACAAAAGCTCGCTAAAATACGTGGAATTTCAATGGATAAGGCTGAAAGTATAAGCCGTCAGTTTGCGGAGCAAGCTGCTGTAAGAGACATTATTATCAAGCTTGAATCCATAGGTCTTACACCAAATGAGTGCTTAAACGTTTTTAGAATATTTGGAAAAAATTCTGTAAACAGGGTAATGGAAAATCCGTATCTTCTCTGTATTCCTGAAATAGGAATGCAGTTTGAAAGAGCAGATTCCATTGCAAGTACTCTTCCAAATAAAATATCAGATGAGTTTAGAATTAAAGCGGGCATTCTACATGTGGTAACCCATAACCTTTCAAATGGTCACACATGTTTACCAAGAGAAAAGCTTTTGTCTCCTTGTTCTGATCTCCTTTCAGTCGACCAGGACACAATAGACATTTTAATAGATACGCTTACAACAGAAAAGCAACTTGTCTGTACGCGACTAGAAGGCAAAGAATTCATTTTCCTCCCTCAAATTTATGATGCAGAAACAAAAATTGCAGGAAAAATAAAAATGATGGTTGCCTTTCCACCAGCGGGTAGACAGGCTCTTTCAAAGGAAATAGAAAAACTTGAAAAGCGTAATGGTATTAAATACGAAGAATTACAAAGAGAGGCCATAATTACCGCTGTTACTAAAGGGGCTCTCATCTTAACAGGTGGACCTGGTACTGGTAAAACAACAACCGTAAATGGAATACTTGAACTCTTTGAAAATGATGGACTTAACGTTGTATTGACGGCACCAACAGGAAGAGCCGCACAACGAATGTCCGAAATTACTGGCAAGGAAGCTTCAACAATTCATCGTCTTCTAGAGGCAGAAAGACAGAACGGTGAACGTATGCACTTCTGTCGAAACGAACGCAACCCAATTGAGGCTGACGCCGTAATTGTTGACGAGCTCTCCATGGTAGACGTCGTTCTTTTTTCTGCCCTTCTTTCGGCTCTCCCACTTGGGTGCCGTCTAATTATGGTAGGTGACGCCGACCAGCTACCGCCAGTCGGCGCTGGTAACGTTTTATTTGACCTTTTGGCATCTGAACTTCTTCCAACTGTTAGACTTGATGAAGTGTTTAGACAGGCAATGCAGAGCCTTATTGTTACAAATGCTCATAAAATAGTCAGAGGTGAAGAGCCTGAACTCTCAAGAGTGGATAATGACTTTTTCCACATGGAGAGGGACAATGGTACAAAAACAGTTTATGACATTGTTAAACTCTATACGGAGCGTCTTCCAAGGGCGTATGGCTATGATCCAGTAAAGGACATAGAAATATTATGCCCTTCTAAAAAAGGAGATACAGGCACTGTTAATCTTAACCGTGTTATTCAAGAAGCCATTAATCCTCCAGCAAAAGGAAAAGCTGAAATAAAGCTTATGACAAGAACCTTTAGGGTTGGAGACAAAGTAATGCAAATGAAGAACGACTACAACATTCACTGGACTCGAGGCAAAGAGGAAGGCGATGGAATCTTCAACGGAGACGTTGGATTCATTGAGTCAATAGAACGTTCTTCTGGCATTATAAAAATAAACTTTGATGGAAGAGTTGCTACATATCCAGCAGAAAACCTTAAAGAACTGGAACTTGCTTATGCAGTTACGGTTCATAAGAGCCAAGGCTCAGAGTTTGAAGCTGTAATAATGCCAGTAATAGATGTTCCACCAATGCTTTGTTACAGGAATTTGTTCTACACTGCAGTAACTAGAGCAAAGTCCAAAATGATAACTATTGGAAGAAAGGCTCAAATTCTTTCAATGGTTGAAAATGATAGAAAAATAAAAAGATATTCCGCTCTCAAATATTTTTTAAAGGCGGATTAGTATGTCTAATGAGAAAAAAGGCAGTCTGCTTTTGCAGGCTGCTTCTTTTATTTACCCAAGAAAATGTGTTTCCTGTGGTAACTATATTTCAAATGAAAAAGAGGATTTTTGCCCAGAGTGCAAAGCAGATGTGTTTAGAACTAAAGCACCATTTTGCCCATATTGTGGAGTGGGAAAGGAATACTGCTCATGCAGAAAAAATCTACACGCATATGAAATGGTTATAGCACCGTTTTATTATGAAGGATCAATAAAAAAGGCAATAGGCAGGATGAAGTTTGGAAAAAAGGAGGGTGTCTCTCGTTTCCTTGGCGAAGAACTATCTAAGGATATAGAAATGAAGTATTTTGGAATTGCCTTTGATATTGTTACCTGCGTTCCTTCTACAAACAAAAGTATTAGAGAAAGAGGCTTTAACCAAAGTGCTTCAATTTTGGAATCTATTAGTATAGATGAGGATAAAAAGGACTATGATTTGCTTACCAAGAAACCACAAAAAGACATACAGCATATGTTGGGAGCGGAAAAGCGCAGAGAGAATGTTTTAAACACATATTTTGTAGGTCAAGGAAAGGATGTTAGAGGTAAAACAATTCTCTTAGTAGATGATATTCTAACGACAGGTGCAACAGCAGATGCGTGCGCAAGTGTACTCAGACTAGGTGGGGCGAGTAGTGTTTTTGTGGCCGTTGTGGCTTTGGATAAAATGCACAATGATTAGTATAGTTATTCGTTGAATATTGTAGAATTGTTTGTTTTTTGTTGACCTTGGTACAGTACTAGGGTTTAATTTATATTATAGAATATTAATCTATTGACAAGGTTTTTATTTGAAAAAGGGTTAATACCCAATATAGGAGGATAATTATGGCTCTAGGTGCTCTTTGTCTTGTACCAGTACTACTTGCTGTAGTTGGTGCAATCGTTACTAAGAAACCATTTGAATGTCTTATTCTTGGTTCTTTTGTAGGCTGTATTCTTGCTTACAAAGGTGACTTCCTTAACCAGTGGGTTCGTCTTCTTCAGGAGACAGCTGCAGACAATCAGTGGATTTTCCTCGTATGTGGTTTATTTGGTGGTCTTATTGCTGTTCTTACAAAAGCAAAAGGTACAGCAGGATTTTCAAAGATTACATACAAGCTCTGCAAGAGTGAGAGAACATCTCTTCTTGTTACAGTACTTCTTGGTGCAATCATCTTCGTAGATGACTATCTCAACATGCTTACAGTTGGTACTTGCATGCGTCCAGTATGTGATGAAAGAAAGGTTCCAAGAGAAGCTCTTGCTTATATGCTTGACTCAACTGGTACTCCAATTTGTATGATGCTTCCATTCTCAACATGGGCTGCATTCTACATTGCACTCTTCATGGATCAGCCAGCAGTTCAAGAACTTGGATATTCATCTGGTAGATCAATGTTCATTCATCTCATTCCATACAACTTCTATGCATGGATTACAGTTCTCTTCGTAATTCTCTTTGCTTTAGGAATTATGCCAAAGGTTGGCAGAATGAAGAAAGCTTATGAGCGTACAAAGACTACTGGCTTTACTTATGAGCAGACAGAAGAAAACATTGCAAAGAACAAAGCAGTTGAAGATACAGCTGAAGATGGAAACATCCTTGACTTCATCATTCCTATGATTGTTCTTATTGCATTCACATTCATTTCAGACATCCTTGTTGGTGTAATTGTTGCACTTGTTGTATGTCTCTTTATGTATGTACCTCGTAAGGTAATGACAATTTCTGAGTGGAGTACACTCATGGTTAAGGGCTTCTGTGACATCGTTCCAACAATTGGTGCTCTTCTTGCAGCATTCATGGTTGCTGGTGTTTCAGGTGAAATGGGTCTTACAGATTTTGTTCTTTCTTCAATTAAGAGCTTCCCATTCCCACAGTTCTATCCAATCATTGTATTCCTTGTAATGGCAGCTCTTACATTTGCTACAGGTTCAATTTGGGGTAGTTCAACAATTGTTGTTCCAATCATTCTTCCACTTGCATCTGCAATGACAGCAAATATTCCACTTACAATTGCAGCTATTATGTCAGGTGGTACATTCGGTTCACACGCTTGCTTCTTTGCAGACGCAACAATGCTTGCAGCTGAATCATCAAAGATTGACGTTATGGATCATAACTTAACACAAATTCCATATGTAATTCTTACATCTGTTTTAACATGTATTGCACTTGGCGTTTGTGGAACAATTATGACCTAAGGTTTATAGAAAGTTTATTAAAAGAGTGAAGGTGTTACGGCACTTTCACTCTTTTTTATTGTTTTAGGTTGACTTTGGGATTATACTAGGGTTTATTCTTTTCTCAAATGATAATACTATTTAAAAGTAAGAGGGGAAATAAAATGGAAAAGACAAAAGAAACACGTCTTTATCATTCACTTGTTACTATTATTCCAATGGTAATAATAATGTTTGTTTCAATTGTAAAATTCGGTGCAAGCCCACAAATTCCACTTGTTTTTGGATGTATGATAGCGGGTCTTGTAGCAATTTGGATTGGTTATACTTGGGAAGACATTTTAAAGGGAATGATTGACGGTATTACTAATTCACTTGAAGCCATATTAATTCTTATGCTTATTGGTATGCTTGTTGGCTCTTGGATTGCAAGCGGAACGGTGCCTACACTTATTTATTACGGACTTAAAATAGTGTCACCTTCAATTTTCCTTCCTGCTACAATGTTAATTTGTCTTCTTGTAGCATGTGCAATTGGTTCCTGGGGAACAGTTGGAACTATAGGAATTGCATTTATGGGCATTGGTGTGGCACTTCAAATACCTGCTCCTCTTGTTGCTGGTACAATTATTTCTGGTGCTTACATGGGTGAAATAGTTTCTCCTTTATCAGATGCAACAAATTTAACATCTGCTGTAGTTAATGTAGATGTATTTAAAATAGCAAAACGAATACTTCCAGGTGCAATAATAGGTGGTGTAATTGCTCTTGTTATGTACGCTGTTGTTGGTATGAAATATGCAACAGGAAGCGGAGAGGAAGTACAGGCAAGTATTAAACCTTTACTTTCAAGTATTGCAGCTGGTTTCCATATTTCTCCACTCACTCTTATTCCTCTTATTGTAATGGTTGTATGTATTGCTCTTAAATTACCAGCTTTGCCAGCTATGCTCGCGGGAAGCCTTGCAGGTATGATTGAAGCAATTCTTTATCAAGGTGTTTCAATTGGTGAAATGATTTCATTTGCTTATTCAGGATATGTTAGCCAGACTGGAAATGAAATGATAGACAAGCTTCTTTCTGCTGGTGGAATGGAGGAAATGCTTGATTCCATTTCCATTATTATCATTGCTATGGCATTCGGTGGAATAATGAAAGAAACAAAGCAGATGGATGCTCTTGTAAATCCTATTCTTACTGGTGTAAGAACATATGGCGGTATGAGTACTGTTACAGTTCTTTCAGGTATATTTATGAATGTTATTCTCCCAGACCAATATCTTGGTATTTCAATGCCAGGTCAAATGTATGGCGATGAATACGACAAAAGAGGATATGAAAGAGTATCACTTGGTGCAATCCTCCTTGGCGGCGGTGCAGTAACATCTCCACTTATTCCATGGAACACATGTGGTATTTACTGTATGACTATTTTAGGAGTCAGCGCCACACAATATGCTCCATACGCATTCTTTGGATTTATAGTTCCTGTTCTTACGGTAATGCTTGGTTATGGAGTAACCATTAAAAAGAAAATTAAGGGTTAATTAAAAGACGGGTTTCATATTGGAACCCGTCTTGTTGCTTTTTTTCGACCATTTTTATATAATTTTCTTAGGTTTTTTGAGAGGATGGATAATTATGCAAGAGGAGAAGAAGTACTATACCATTGGTCAAATATCTAAGCTTTACCATATTGGTGCTGACTCAATACGATATTATGAAGAAAAAGGCCTCATTGTTCCAAAGAGAAGTGACAGTGGGTATAGACTCTATATGGACACAGATATTTGGTGCATGAACGTAATTGAAGAAATGCGTAGACTTGATATATCTGTAGACAGAATAAAGAAGTATCTTGATGACGAAACACTTGAATCATCCGTCTCTTTCTTTGAAGAGGAACTTGCAATCATAAATGAAAAGATAAAGAAATTAGAAGATATTAAGCATGAAGTAGAAGAGACTATTTCTGACCTTAACTCTGTAAACGATCTCGTCCTAGATGAAATAAAAATTGTTGAATATCCAGAAAGAAAATACTTTGCTATTTTTACTAAGTTCACTGAAGAAGAGGAAATGGATTTCCTTATGAAAAAGGTTTCTGAGTTACATAGCAAGGGTGAAAGAATAATTGGAAATAACAGAATGGCAGCCGCCTTTGACTTAGAAAATGAAGAAGGGTATAACGGCGTAATTCTGTATTCAAATAATGGAGATAATGTTTCGCCAAAAGGTAAATACTTAACTATAAGCTATAGCGGCTCTTGGAAGTCTAGAGAATACGCAGAAAAGCTCGTTAAATATGCAGGTGAAAATGGCATAAAAATAGACACACGCTTTGTAGATAGAGCGTGGATAGATATCCACGCTACTTCTCTGTTTGAAGACCGTGTGTCTAGAATAGAAGTTCGAATTATTGAGGAATAACCTTTGTACTATTTGCGTTTGCATTGTAGTATTTGAAGCCCTTTCCATGGACTTCAGCAGCTGAAGCTATGAATGCAAAAAGGGAAGGGTCAATTTCTCGTGCTGCTGAAAGAGTTTCTGCAGTGGTGTTTGGATGAACTACTGCCATAAGTACGTCTTTTCCTTCACCAGTATAAGTTCCTGTGCCAGACATTAATGTACAACCATTTTGGGTTATAGAATTTAACTTGTCAGCAATTTCATTGCCTTTGTTTGTAATAATGAAAATAACCCTTGCATGGTTCATTCCTTCCATAAAGAAGTCAATTGCTTTTGATGCAACTGCAACTGTAATTATTGAGTATAGGAATACCTCAAGATCTTTAAATACAATTGCAGCAATTATTACGACAATTCCATCGCACAACATAAGTATATATCCCACAGAAATGTTAGGAAGATATTTGCCAATCATAATGCTGAGAAGGTCTGTACCGCCCATGCTGAAGCCTTTTAGGAAGAGAACACCAATTCCTATTCCTATTAGTATTCCGCCAAGCACAGCGGCCATTAAAGGATTCTCAGTGAATTTAGGGAAGATTAAATCAAGCCCTTCCATAAAACCTGTTAGTACGGTGGATGCAATTAATGTTTTCACAGTTACATTTTTACCTAGTATTACCCAGCTGCCTATAAGGATTGGCACGTTGACAATCCATGTTAAAATACCAACTGAAATCGGAACAATTACTGCAAGGGATGTGGCAAGACCAGAAGATCCACCTGGAGCAATGTTGTTTGGAATAGTAAACATTACTAGTCCTGAAGCGGTTATAAAACAACCGACAATAATAAAAATCATTTCTTTTATAAATCGTTTCATAATACACCTCAACTAAAAAATGTCTAAAAGAAAACCTCGGAATCAGAAAACTGATTTCAAGGTTTTTGTTTTTTATTTTTTGGTATATGCTCTGTAAAGTTCGCGAGCTTCGCGTCGCTTTGTTACTTCAAGCTTACCAAAAATATTATGAGTATGTGTCTTGGTTGTTCCAAGTGAAATCATAAGTTTTTCACTGATTTCCTGATTACTCATATCCTCCAACATGAGTTTGAAAATTGAAATTTCTCTTTCGGTTAGTTGATATTTTTGGAAGAATTCTAAAGATAAATCTCTTTCTTCCTCAGAAGGAGTAACACTACTTATAACAGATTCTTCTTCTTTTTGCAAGTCTTTTTTCATTTCTTCTTTAACGACAACTTCTTTGTCTTCACCTATAAGAATGTGAGCCATAAATACAACAGCTATAACAGCAAGAATAATATGTTCTATATCCTCTGATAAGTTTCTGTTGTTAATTATAAGTTTTTCAGATTCATAAATGTCTAAATTAAATATGACTATGTAATCTTCTACTGCAATAATTATAGGGAATATTAATGTAACTATTGTGCATATAAATACCATTTTTGTAATAGGATCTGTCTTTCTGCTTGGTAATTTATAAAGTCGTCTAAGAACATAAGCGCTAAATATGAATAAATATACCTGCGCTGGAAGATAATATAACCATACTTGTGTTGCGCTATTTTCAAGCATTGGAACAAATAATTGGAATACACCCATAATAATTAAAAGAATTCCTGGAATTGTAAAAGAATCTTCTGGAATTACTTTTTTTGAAATGTAAATGATGCTTCCAAATATAAGAAGGTAGGTTAAAGTTTTCCAAGTTGGAGCGCCCATAAACACATTGTCATACTTTGCAGCAAACCAAGGAACGAATTCAGTTAGACAAATTACAATGTGATCTATAGAAACAATAGAATACAGAAGGATTAATGCTAAATTTATGTCGTTTTTGTTTTTTAGGTAGCAAATTGAAGACAGAATAATGGGAACAAAGAAAACAACAAGAAGTAACATGTTGTAAATCAATTGTGCTATCTGCATTTTCTTCTCTCCTTTTCCTATTTTTCGAAACAATATGCAAATATACTACCAAATATTTTTTATTTTGTAAATTATCATAGAACCTAATAAAAAAGCAATTTCACTGTGAAATTTGCACAAGAGTTTATGCGAGTTTAGAACGGATTTGTAGATGGTTTATCTAAAAATCCTACTTATTTTGCCAAAAATCAATCCTCAAGTTGATTATAAACCAGTGTGTTTTGATGCTAAGATGAGGACGATATGAATAAGGCATATCGTCGGAAATCGCAAAACAAAAACATTATTAGAAAGGAGTGTTACGAATGGCAGAAAAGAAAAAGTTTCGTATGATAGATGCGATCCTTACAGTTATTTGCGTAGTATTCGTAGCAGAGGCTGCAGCACCAGTTGCAGCAATCGGTAATTCACAGTATTTCTGGTGGCTATTTATGATCATATTCTTCCTTTTACCATATGGTCTTATTTCATCAGAACTTGGCACCACATATGTTGGTGACGGCGGACTTTATGACTGGGTAACTAAAGCTTACGGTCACAAATGGGGAGCAAGAGCTTCTTGGTATTATTGGATTAACTTCCCACTTTGGATGGCTTCACTTGCAGTTATCTTCCCAGGAATGATCGACCTTATTGCAGGCGTTGAATGTAATACATTTGTATCTATTGCAATTGAACTTGCTTTCATTTGGATTGTTACATTAATTGCATTTACTCCAACAGCCGATTCAGCATGGATCTTAAATGGCGCAGCAGCAATTAAAGTACTTCTTGCTGTACTTGTTGGTGTACTTGGTATTGTAGGTGCAGTAAAGAACGGCTTTGCAAACCCACTTGCAAACGATTCACTTCTCCCATCTTTCGACGTTGATAGTTTGTCTTATATTTCAGTTATTCTCTTCAATATGCTTGGATTCGAAGTAATCTG
>DCGS01000069.1:15732-30574 GCA_002314645.1 Ruminococcaceae bacterium UBA1772 | reverse complement strand
ACAATGTCAGATTCAATGGAAAATCCAAAGAAGCAGATTCCACAGGCAATTGTAATTGGTGGTCTTGTAATTGCTGGTATTTATATGTTCTCAGCATTTGGTATTGGCGCTGCAATTCCAACATCAGAGGTTTCAACAGACTCAGGTCTTATTGATGCTCTTATGCTTCTTACAGGTAAAGAGGGCGGACTCTTCATTGCAGCTTGTGCAGTTCTCTTCCTCTTAACACTCTTCGGAAACATGGTTTCATGGTCAACAGGTGTTAACGAAGTTGCAGCTTATGCCGCAGCTAACGGAGATATGCCAAAGTTCTTCGCAAAGAGAAGCGAAAAGAACGGCATGCCTACAGGCGCAGCTTTAATGAATGGTATTGTTGCATCAATCGTTGTTATTGCTGCTCCATTCATTCCAAACGAAGACCTCTTCTGGAGCTTCTTCGCTCTTAACCTTGTAATGTTCCTTATGGCTTATATTCCAATCTTCCCAGCTTTCTTAAAGCTTAGAAAGATTGATCCAGATACAGAGAGACCTTTCAAGGTTCCTGGTAACGATATAGTTCTTAAGATTCTTGCTTATATTCCAGTAGTTCTTATCGTTGTATCTCTCATCTTCACAGCAATTCCACTTTCATTCGATTCAGAAACTCTTGCAGCTACACTTCCAATTACTATCGGCGCTGTTCTCTTCATTGTAATTGGTGAGGTAATGATTATTGTTCTTGGATCAGGAAAAAAGAATGCTGACGTTCCAGTTCTTGAAACTAAAGAAGAAACAGTATCTGAGGATGCTGAATAATTATAAAGATTAACAGTTTTATATATGAAAGGATGATTAAAAAATGGCAAAGCGAATTGAAGGCACAACTCCTAAGAAGGACGGCTACAGAATGCCTGGTGAATTTGAGGAGCAAGAGTGCACTTGGATGTTATGGCCATGGTGGAATGGTAACTGGAGACTTGGCGCAAAGCCAGCTCAGGAAGCTTTCTGCAACGTAGCAAGAGCTATTGCTAAGCATGAGCCAGTAAAGATGTGTGTACCACAGGCACAGTATGAAAACGCTATTGCTCGTCTTGGCGGTACAGATAACGTTTCTATTATTGAAATGGAAAACAACGATTCATGGCTTCGTGACACAGGTGCTACATTCCTTGTAAATGATAAGGGTGGCCTTAGAGCAGTAGACTGGGGCTTCAACGCATACGGCGGACTTGTTGATGGTCTTTACTTCCCATGGGATAAGGACGCTCAGATTGCTCGTAAAATGTGTGAAATCGTAGGAGCAGACAGCTACAAGCCAATGTCACTTGGAGATCCAGACAAGGAATTCATTCTTGAAGGTGGTTCATTCCACGTTGACGGTGAAGGCACATGTATTACAACAGAAATGTGTCTCTTACACCCAAGCCGTAACCCAGAAATGAATAAGGAGCAGATTGAAGAGCTCCTTAAGGAATACCTCAACGTTGAGAAGGTTATCTGGGTTAAGGACGGTATTGACCCATATGAGACAAATGGTCACATTGATGACGTAGCTTGCTACGTTCGTCCTGGCGAAGTACTTTGCATCTACACAGAGGATGAAAATCATCCATTCTATAAGGAAGCACAGGCAGCTTACAAGTTCCTTTGCGAGCAGACAGACGCTAAGGGCCGTAAGCTTAAGGTTCACAAGCTTTGCGTAACTAAGGAGCCATGCTACCTTAAGGATGCAGCTACAATCGACTATGCAGAAGGTGCTATCCCACGTGAGGAAGGCGAAATCTCAATTGCTTCTTACCTTAACTTCCTTATTGTTAACGGCGCTATCATTCTTCCACAGTATGGTGACGAGAACGATGCACTTGCTGTTCAGCAGGTACAGGAAGCATTTGGCCCAGATTATGTAATTGAAGGCGTTATGACTACTGAAGTTGCATACGGTGGCGGTAACATTCACTGCATTACACAGCAGCAGCCAAAGGCTAAATAATTAAACTGCACAAAAATCCATACTTCTAATGAGTAACAATTCACAAAAATTAAGCTATTTTAAAAAAGTTTTTATATAGTATTGACCTTGGGATTATACAAAGGTTTAGAGTGTTATTGTACTCATTAGATTGTATGGTCCAGTCAGACCCAAAAGGGTTTGACGGCCTCATCTAATGATTATTAGAAACGAAATTAAATTTATATAAAAGGAGACTTAAACAATGGACAACAGAGGATATGCTAACGGCGTAAGACATTTCATTGAAACAGACAACTTCACAAAGGAAGAAATTCTTGATATTGCTAATCTTTCACTTAAGATTAAGAACTGCATTAAGAACGGATACAACCCACCACTTCTTGAAGGTAAGACACTTGGTATGATCTTCCAGCAGGGTTCAACAAGAACACGTGTTTCTTTTGAAACAGCTATGGAGCAGCTTGGTGGTCACGCTCAGTACCTTGGACCTGGTATGATCCAGCTTGGCGGACATGAGACAATCGGTGACACAGGTAGAGTTCTTTCAGAGCTTATCGACATCGTTATGGCTCGTGTTATTGACCATCAGACAGTTGTAGATCTTGCTAACGCTTGTACTATTCCAGTACTCAACGGTATGTCAGACTGGAACCACCCAACACAGGAAATTGGTGACCTTTGCACAATTCTTGAGAACCTTCCAAGAGGAAAGAAACTCGAAGATTGTAAGGTAGTATTCGCTGGTGACGGAACACAGGTTTGTGCTTCACTTGGTATGCTTTGCACAAAGCTTGGTATGGAATTCGTTCAGTATGGCCCTAAGGGAAAGTGGATGCAGGATGCTCTTAAGATTGCAAACGACAAGAGACCTGACGTAACATACGGCGACTATATTAAGATTATGGAAGAAAACTGCAAGATTTCTGGCGGTAAGTTCACAATTACAGATGATAGAGAAGCTGTTAAGGGTGCTGACTTCATTTACACAGACGTTTGGTATGGTCTCTATGAGTCAGAGCTTTCAGAAGAAGAGCGCGTAGCTATCTTCAAGGATTATCAGGTTAACCGTGAACTCATGCAGGTTGCAAACCTTGGTTGTAAGTTCATGCACTGTCTCCCTGCAACAAGAGGCGAAGATGTAACTGACGAAGTTGCTGATTCAGACGTATCACTCTGCTGGGAAGAGGCTGGTAACAGACTTACAGCAATGAGAGGTCTTCTTGTTTACCTTACACAGTATCAGAGAGAAAATGCTCCAACAGAACTTCAGAAGGCTGCAGCTAAAGAGCAGCTCGAAATGTTCATGGAAGCACGTAACATCAAATAATTAATCTGAGGTATTTGTTATGTCACAGAAAATTGTTATTGCTTTAGGCGGAAATGCTCTTCAGTCAAAAGATAGTGCTCCAACAGCTGACGGACAACTTAGCGTTGTAAAAAAGACATGTGAGCACATTGCTGATATCATTGAAAGCGGCTATGAAGTAGCAGTTGTTCATGGTAATGGACCACAGGTAGGAAGAATTCTTCTTGCAAGTGAAACAGCTAATGACGTTACACCAGCAATGCCTTTTGACGTATGTGGCGCAATGAGCCAAGGCTACATTGGATATCACATCCAGCAGGCTCTTAAATATGCTCTTAGCATTAGAAATATTAACTATCCAGTTCTTACAGTTGCAACTCAGGTTGCAGTTGATAGAGAGGACCCAGGATTTAAAAATCCTACAAAGCCAATTGGCCCATTCTATAGTGAAGACGAAGCAAAGGCTCTTGAAGCTGAACGCGGATACACAATGAAGGAAGATGCAGGCCGTGGCTGGAGACGTGTAGTAGCATCTCCAATTCCTCGTAGAATTGTTGAAATTGAAGCAATTAAGAACCTTTGGGATTCTTCAGTTGTAATTTCATGCGGTGGTGGCGGAATTCCTGTTGTTGAAAACATGGATGGTACACTTGAAGGTGTAGCAGCTGTTATTGACAAGGACTTCGCAGCAGAACTTCTTGCTGAGCAGGTTGAAGCTGACACACTTATGATTCTTACAGAGGTTGAAAAGGTTGCAATTAACTTTGGCAAGCCAGATCAGGAGAACCTTGATCATATGAGCCTTAAGCAGGCAACTGAGTATATTGCTCAGGGTCAGTTTGCTCCAGGAAGCATGCTTCCTAAGGTTGAAGCTTGCATGAAGTTTGTACGTGCAAACCCAGGTAAGAAGGCAATTATTACATCTCTTGACAAAGCTGTTGAAGCTCTTGAGGGCAAGACAGGTACAGTTGTAAGCTTTGCATAATTACTAAATAAAAATTTAGAGCTTTCGTATGAAAATACGGAAGCTCTTTTTTTGTTATTCAATATTTTTAACAAATTATAAATTGGGTATTTTATTTATTTGTTAAAGGTTTTATAATGTAATATGTATATTTATGTTTATTATAATTTATTAGTTATATTTAAGAGGTTGTTTTAATGCTTGGAATGAACATTGGCATTGACCTTGGAACTACATCTGTAATTGCATATGTTGAGGGTAAAGGCATAGTTTTATCTGAACCTTCAGTAGTTGCTTATAGAAATGACAACGGAAAAGTTATTGCAATGGGGAAAGCTGCTTGTAAAATGATAGGCCGTGACCCAGACTCAATAACTGTTGTCAGACCAATGAAAGACGGTGTAGTTTCCGATTTCACTGTTGCCGAACAGATGCTTAGATTCTACATAAAGAAAATATGTGGAAATAAGATCTTTAAACCGAATATTATTGTAAGTATGCCTGGCACAGTTACAAATCTTGAAAGAAGAACAATACTTGACGTTATAACCGCAAGTGGTGCTGGACGAGCTTGTCTTTTAGAGGAGCCACTTGCTGCAGCAATAGGTTCTGGAATTGAAATTTCCCAGCCTAGTGGTGTAATGATAATAGACATGGGTGGCGGCACCACAGATATTGCTGTTATTACAATGGGCACCATGGCTGTTGCAAATTCAGTTAAGGTTGCTGGTAATCTTCTGAACGACTCAATTGTAAGATATCTTAGAAGAGAAAGAGATATTATTGTTGGAGAACTCACAGCTGAGGAAATAAAAAAGAAGGTTGGCTGTGCATACCTAAGACAGGAAGAAGTCGTAATGGTTGCAAAAGGTAAGGACTACTTTACTGGCATGCCAATAGACTTTGAAATTACTTCAACAGAAACTTACCTTGCAATGAGGGAGTATATAAACCAAATTTTAGAAGCTGTTCAAGGTGTATTTGAAAAGACTCCACCTGAACTTGTTTCTGATATTTTGCAAGAAGGAATTGTCTTAACTGGCGGAACAGCACTCCTGTATGGAATGGACAAGGTTATTTCAGAGCTTACAGGTGTAGATGTTCGAATTGCAGATGATCCTTTAAATTGCGTAGCAAATGGAATAGGTAAAGTCTTAGGCGATCTATTCTTCTTATCAGAGAATGGTTACCTATTTAAGTCAAGACAAGATATCTCATTTGTAGAAGAAGATAAAAGGGAGGATTTCTAATGTTTGATTATGCAGAAAAAGAACAGGAAATCATAAGTGGATTCGATGCCTGGAGTGAAGGCATTGAACCAGGCGGTCTTAGAAGTAAAGATGAAATAAAAATGCTTATTTGCTATCTTCTTAAGACAATAGACCAGCCAATTTCCATGGATCAAATTGGAAACATTATGCAAGATCAAAGTATTGCAAATTACTTTGAAGCTATGGATGCGGTTTCCGATTTAATTTCAAACGGTAGCATTTCTTCCGAGTACATAGATGATAAACAGTTTTTAACTGCAACAGATATAGGCAAAAGTGCAGTTGAGATTGTTGAAAATGATCTTCCAAAAACTGTAAGGGAAAAAGCAGTAAAGTCGGCTATAAGATTTATTACTCTTGAGAAAAACGAAAGAGACAATGACGTAAAAATAACTCAAGTAGAAGACGGATACAATGTTTCTTTTACAATGAAGGAAGGAAATACAAGCCTTATGGAACTTTCAATGTATGTTCCAGACAGTTCACAAGCACAAATTCTTAAAGATAATTTTATTGAAGACCCAGCGCGTGTGTATTCTACAATACTTGCATCGCTTATGGTTGATTAACAGAAAGGATAGAAGATATGAGTTTTATTGAATTTGATTCCGTGTACAAAAGGTACAAAATGGGTGAGGTTGTAATTAATGCAGCCGACGGTGTTACTTTTAACATTGAACAAGGCGAATTTTGCGTAATAGTTGGTGCATCTGGTGCTGGTAAAACTACTGTTCTTAATATCCTTGGTGGTATGGACAGTTGTGACGACGGTAAGGTTCGTGTAGCAGGTGACCTTGTAAACGAATACAACAACAAGAAGTTAATTGAGTACAGACGTTATGACGTAGGATTTGTATTCCAGTTCTATAACTTGGTTCCAAACCTTACAGCACTTGAAAACGTTGAGCTTGCAACTCAAATTGGTAAGGCTTCACTCAGCCCTTCAAAGGTGCTTGAACGTGTTGGCCTTCAAGAGAGAATGGGTAACTTCCCAGCTCAGCTTTCAGGTGGTGAGCAGCAGCGTGTATCTATTGCTCGTGCTCTTGCAAAGAACCCAAAGCTTCTTCTTTGCGACGAACCTACTGGTGCTCTTGACTACAATACAGGTAAACAAATCTTGAAGCTTCTTCAGGACACATGCCATGAAACAGGTATGACAGTAGTTGTTATTACACACAACTCTGCAATTACACCAATGGCAGACCGCGTTATTCAAATGAGAAGTGGTCGTGTTGTTAGAATGGAAGTTAATGAAAATCCAATGCCAATTGAAAGGATAGAGTGGTAACCTTATGAACATGAGTAAAGCGTATAGAACTGATACGACGCGCTCAATCAGAAGGACACTCAGCCGCTTTATTTCAATGGTTGCAATTGTTGCCCTAGGCACAAGCTTCTTTGTTGGATTTAAAGCTGCTTATCCTGACATGATTGACACAGCGGCAGAATATTACAGAGAAAATAATCTTATGGATATTCGTATTCAGTCAAACATTGGTATCTATGAAAATGATATTGCAATGATTGGCGGCATTGAGGGCGTAGAGAACGTCGTTGGACAAAAATTTGTCGACGGTCTTCTTGAAATGCTCAATGATGACGAGGATCCAAAGTTTGAAGGTCTCGTTGATATTGACGGATCTCAACTTACAATTAGAGCATATGGTCTTGACGTAGATAAGGCCATTGCATTCCAAAATGGTGAAGATGACCCAACTTACATGAACAGACTCACACTTATTGATGGTGAGTGGCCAGACGAAGTTGGCGAATGTGTTGTTACAGACTCAAGACTTACTACACCAGAAGAGTTCAAAATTGGTGAAGTAATTAAGCTTTCTGGCGACGGAGAGAGTATGAGTTATTCTCTTAACGCTACAGAATTTACCATTGTTGGTATTGTTGAAACTCCATACTACATTTCATTTGAGCGTGGTGCTACAACAGCTGGTTCTGGTAAACTTGGTGACTTTATTTACATTCCACAGGAAACATTCACAGACAACATTAACTACTACAGTGAGGCTTACGTAAAGGTTAGCGGATCTAGTGACTATGAGCCATACAGTAAGAAGTATGATGAATGCATAGATCCAGTGGTTAGCCGTATAAGAGAGTCATCAGACGTAATTTTATCCTATACAGTTGCAGATCTTTATCAAACTCTTCCAGACAAGATTCTTGCTGGTGAAGAGAAGTATGCAAAGGCAGAAGCATATGCTTCTCAGAAGCTTTCTGAGGCATATGATCAGCTTGAACAACTTAGAACTGCTGCAACAGACGGCGGCGCAATGCTTGATGCCGCTCAGGCAGAAATTAATAGAAAGTATGCTGCAGCTCAAAACCAGCTTAGTGCAGGAAACTCTAAGTATGCAGCAGAACTTAACAAATACAATTCACTTTATTCACAGGTTGCAAGCTACGAGTCACTTTTAAAGACAAAGCAGGCTCAGTACGATGCATCACTTGCTGAATACAATAATTCAAAGGATAGACTCCAAGAGGCAAAGACAGAAATTACTGTTGCTCAGTATCAGATTGAATCTACAAAGAAAATGATTGCAAGTACTGAGCAGGTTTCAAAACAACTTCAGCAAAACTACAATGCAAACATTGAAGACCTCGACCTTAAAGGTATGGCTGATAGTGTACGTGATGTAAACCCAGAGCTTGCAGATAAACTTGAAGCTGCAGCTGGTATTACAGCACAGGGAACAGCAGCTGATGCAGCTGTTCTTGTTGGACAGGAACTTGTGTCTCAACAGGCAGATCTTAAAAAGGCTGAGGCTGACCTTAAGGCTGCACAGAATGAGTATTCTTCAAGTAAAGCAAAGCTTGACGCTGCAAATGCTCAGCTTACACAGGCAAAGGCAGATCTTAACGCTGCAGATGCAAAGCTTGCAACTGCAAAGACTCAGCTTGAAAGATATAAAGCAGCCCTTCAGGATGCAAATATTGACCTTAAAATGGGCGACGTTCAGGCAAGTGCAGAATATAAGGCTGCTCTTAATGAACTTGAATCTAAGAAGGCACAGGTTGAGCTTGCAACAAAGAATCTTGAAGAGTATGAAAAGAAATATGCAGAAACAGAGGCTTCTGTAAACGATCAGCTCCTTGCTGCTCGTGCACAGCTTGACAAAGCAAGTAATCTTCTTGATGACCTTGGTAGTGCATACTGGAACGTATTTACAAGAGACGGCTCTCCAGGATACACAGGCTATGGTTCAGCTTCATATAACATGAAGTCTTTGGCTGTAGTATTCCCAACATTCTTCTTCATTGTTTCAACTCTTATTTGTCTTGTAACAATGACACGTATGGTTGAAGAAGAAAGAACACAGCTTGGTACAATGAAGGCACTCGGTTATGACAATAAGGAAATTGTTACAAAGTATATGATTTATGCTTTGAGTGCATCGCTCATTGGTTCAGTTCTTGGTATTTCAGTCGGATTTGTCGTATTCCCTAAGGCATTCTTCGCTGCGTGGGGTATTATGTACGACCTTCCATCACTTAACATTCATTACATCTTTGGTTACATAGTTCTTGCACTTGGAATTGCCGTTATTTCTACTTGCGGTGCTGCTTACTTTGCATGTAGAAGCGAGCTTAAGTCAGTTCCTGCAGTACTTATGAGACCTAAGCCACCAAAGGAAGGAAAACGTGTATTCCTTGAGAACATTGACTTTATTTGGTCAAGACTCAGCTTCACATCTAAGGTTACAGTTAGAAACCTTCTTCGTAATTTCAGGCGTTTCCTTATGACACTTCTTGGAATTGGTGGATGTACTGCCCTTATCCTTGCAGGCTTCGGTCTTTCTGACTCAGTTAGTGCTTGTATTGATAACCAGTACGGAGAAGGCGGTATTGCAAAATACGACCTTCAGGTAGTACTTAAGGATGCTACAACAGGAGACAGTCAGATAGTTCATGATATTAATGGACTTTCAGCAATTACAGATTCAATGCTTGCTGAACTTAAGGTTTGTACTGGATCTTCTGACAGAACAGATAACGAAGTTGAAATTGACGTTCTTGTTCCAGAGGACGCATCTAAGCTTCCAAATTTCGTAAATCTTGTTGGTAAGCGTGGAAAGACTGCAACACTTGACAACAGTGGTGTAATTATTACTCAGAAGTTTGCAGCTAAGACAGATACAGATGTAGGTGACACAATTACCATTTCATGGACTGAAGGTTCTAAGGTTGTATCTTATGACGTAGTTGTATCTGCAATCGTTAAGAACTACACATTCCACTACGTATACATGACACCTGACTACTACCAGCAGATTACTGGTAAGGCTCCAGAATATACATATCTTTACTCAAGCATTAAGGACGGTCTTTCAAAGGCTGAAAAGGTTCAGCTTGAGACAGATATTAACAGCTTCCCAGAGGTTAATGGTTCCGTTTACACATCAGTTGTTCAGAACAACTTTGAAAATATCATTAACAGTCTTAACATGGTTATTATTGTACTTATCATTGCGGCTGCAGCTCTTGCATTCGTTGTACTTTATAACCTTAACAACATTAACGTTAATGAGCGTATTCGTGAACTTGCAACCCTTAAGGTACTTGGTTTCTATGACGGTGAAGTATCTGCATACATTTACCGTGAAAACATAATTCTTACATTCTTCGGAACAATACTTGGTCTTATCCTTGGTGTTCCAATTCAAAGAGTTATTGTTTCTGCAATTGATATTGATGCTGTTACATTCGGAACATCGCTTGACTTTACAAGCTTCCTCTTCTCAGCACTCCTTACAATCTTCTTTGCAGTAATAGTTAACCTTATCATGCACTTCAATCTTAAGCACATTAAGATGGTTGAATCGCTTAAATCTGTAGAATAAGATGTGATAATATGATTACACAACTCACAATGTTTACTCCAATATCAGCCGCTGTCAGACTTTTTCTGGCAGCCCTGTTTGGGGGACTAATAGGGCTTGAACGTGGAAGAACAGGTCACGACGCAGGAATGAGAACACACATTTTTGTGGCTCTTGGTTCTGCAATGACAGTTCTTGTAGGCCTCTATGCAGCAGAAGGCTTGGGCTCCAACATAGACCCACTTAGAGTTGCTGCTCAGGTTGTTTCAGGCATAGGTTTCCTTGGCGCTGGCACAATTCTTGTTCGTAACAGTAACAAGGTAACAGGCCTTACAACAGCCGCTGGAATGTGGGCAACTGCAACAGTAGGTCTTGCAGTAGGCGCAGGCTTCTACCTTGGTGCCTTTGTATGTACACTCATCTGCATTCTTACCGCAACTGCTCTTACAGTTCTTGAAAGTAAGCGCCGTGACACATTCCCAATCTACATAGAAATTGTAGGTCCAGAGAATGTAAACCCAGTGCTTAAATCCTTCGGAGAACAATTTGACGTAACAAGTACAGTTACAGTGAATGCTAAAAGTGGAGTAACAGGTAATGTAGGTATTATCCTTGTTGTTGCACTTGAAGGTAAACAAAAACAAAATGTTATAGAAACAGCCCTTAGTATAGATAATGTAATAATGGCAGTTGAAGAATAAAAATAAAGGACTAATGGAGTAATCCATTAGTCCTTATTTTTTACTTTATTATATTGTATACCAGTGTTTGTTTACTTGGACTTGTGTCTGAATAGGTTAGTGCTTCAAGGAAAGTTTTGAAGTAATTGAGTTATTCTTTTAAATGATCGAAATTGCAAAAAAGGTGTTGACAAATTCCAAAAATGGAATTATTATATCAACAAAGATATTTAGGGGGGCAATTTTATGAAATGGAACGAAAAAGTATTAGAACTAATGAAAGAACAAAGTATATCACAAAAAGAATTAGCTAAAAGAAGCGGTATCGCCGAAAGTTCAGTTTCTCGTTATCTTAAGTCCAACAAAAGACCTAGATTAGATATTGTTGTTAATTTTGCAAAAATATTGGGTGTCAAACCGGAGTACCTTCTTGATGATAGTGATATGAATGACGATGCTTTTACTTTAATATCAACAGCTGTTGCAAGAAAAGGCAAAGAACTTACTCCTGAAGAAAAAAATAAGCTCATTGCAATGATTGCAGGAATGGAGTCAAATGTATAGAACTAATCGTAATGAATATGATAGACTTGACAGTCTAGCAATCAGCATTTTAGTTGATTACAACATCAAAAGTTTTCCTATCAATGAAAATGAGTTATGCAGAAAAATGGGCATTTCATTAGTTCCTTATTCTGCTTTTGAGGGCAAAAATAGAGAAATATTATTCAAACGATCAACCGAAGGATTTTTAAGTTATGGTGCTACCGAACTTAATCCGGTCATTTTCTATAATGATGGTAATGATTCGGTCTATGGAAACATCCGCCAGACAATATTTCATGAAATTAAGCATCTAATTGATGAAGACGATGAAAATGATGAAGGCGACGACGATTTAGCTGAACATTTTGGGCGTTATTTGGCTTGCCCTACTCCTTATCTAATTTGGAAAGGCATCTCAGATGTTAATGAGATAATATCTACATTTGGCGTAAGTGCAACAATCGCAGGATATGTTGCAAGTAGTGTTAAGAACAGAATCGATAAATACTGTGATAAAATATTTGCTTATGAGTTGCCGTTAATTGATTTGTTTAAATAATTTTTTCTTGGAATAGGAAGGATGTGGTAAATATGGATGTATAAGTTGTGATGATAAATTGCTACCAACTTTTTATCGTCAGATTAAAGTAACAATAGAAAATAAACACAAAGGATGCGATGATTCTTTAAGCAGTAATAATAGACATCGCAATCCTAAATAATAAACGAGGTGACACGATGTCAAATAGAAGAAAAGCCATCATTGATGATGGTATGTGTCCGGATTTATTAGTGGGCGCAGATTTTGATGGGTATATTGGCATTCCTATTATTAAAAGGCCAGATAAAATAGTTGTTCCTACAGGAATAACACCATTTTCTTACCGACACAGAATTGATAGCGATACAGAAGCTATCGGATTCTATGAAATGGATGAAACCTTTTCTGATGTTCTCGTAAATCCACAAAAGTATGCTGAAGAATTCAAGGGTAAGATTGTAATTACACCTGATTGTTCCTTGTATAGAGATGCCCCATATGCTGTTTCTGTAGCAAATACATACAAAAATAGAACAATTGGTTATGTTTTACAAGAACAAGGTGCTTATGTCATACCTCAAGTACGCTGGGGGAATTCATTAACATACACCGATGAGTTGTTTCCAGATAAAGTTGCTTTTTTAGGCCTTGAAAAACGTAGCATTTATGCAATTGGTACATATGGTTGCATTCAAACAAAGGACGATAAAGAACATTTCAAAGCTGGTTTGAAAGCTATGATTGAAACACTTGAACCAGAGGTAATCCTTGTTTATGGCTCTATGCCCAAAATTGTTTTTGGAGATTTCTTGAGTACAACAAAATTTGTTCAGTATCCAGACTGGACCACAAGATGTCATGGAGGTGGTTCAAATGGGTAGTGGATCAGGTGGTGGATATTCAAGCAGTTCTTCTCAACCATATGCACCAAGTTATCATGTTGAATCATCAATGAAGCAATATGATATAGATAATGGTACATACCACAACGGTCGTTACGATAAGAATCCAACAGCTGTTGATTTATCAAAAAAAATTAATGGTGATTATATCGGAGATAAGAGCACCAATTTCAAAATGCCATATGTAGTAGATATGAATGATAATATTATCATTGGGAAACGCAACGGATTTGGAAGAAATCCTGATGCTCCTAAAACACCACATCCGACGTTAATAGGAGGAAAAGATCCTCAAGTTAAAGTCGCTGGTATATTAGAAGTTAGAAAAGGCAAAATTTATGCATATGATAACAAAAGTGGACATTTTAGACCTAATATTAAGTCTCTTGATGCAGCAGACAACGCTTTTTCAAGACTTCCAAATTCTGTTTTTCACAAAGATTTTAAGAAAGGAAAAAGGTAATAATTATGCTTAAACGCAAAATTGAGTATTTATTCAGTTGTGATTATTTTGCTGATGATTTTGATCCAGAAGGGAACGAAATTCATTACGATATGGCACAAGAGTTGCTAGATAATTTTGAATGGAATTTGATTTATAAAGAAATATTCAAGCATCTTATTGGCGAGTGCAAAACGCCTAAAGATATATATAATTTTTGCAACTTGTATTTCAGCTATTTATTTGATGAACAAGAAGTTCCAAATCCATACGAGTTTTTAGGATTTATTACTTACAAAATAGATCTTGATAACAATTGGGATAATTATGGGGATTTTATTGATAGTTTTGCTATTAGCATATTAGAAAAATCAAATCTAGTTGATACAGTTAAAAATCCTTACTATAATTTCTTGAAAGACCCAAAAATAATTGAGGCTATTGAAACATGGAGAAACAACGATGTCACTAACTGATACAAGCAGATTCATCAGTTTGATTTTGAGACATAAACCAGAGACGATTGGAATTGAACTTGATGAGCATGGATGGGCAAATGTTGAAGAATTAATTGCAGGTATCGCAAAGCAACAAGAATTCTCTATAGAAATGCTAGAAGAAATTGTAGATACCGATAACAAGCAAAGATATTCCTTCAACGAGGATAAAACACTAATTAGAGCTAATCAAGGTCACTCTATTCCAGTTGATGTTGAATTGACAGAAACAACACCACCTGATGTTTTATATCATGGAACTGGTGAAAAGTATGTTGATTCAATATCAAATAAAGGTCTAATTCCAAAGTCTCGGCTTTATGTTCACCTGTCAAAAGATATTGAAACGGCTATAAGTGTGGGCAAAAGACATGGTAAGCCAGTAGTTTATAAAGTTGATGCTTTGCAGATGAATAAAAATGGATATAAATTCTATTTATCTGCTAATGGTGTATGGTTAACAAAAGAAGTACCTGTTAATTATTTAATGGTATAAAAAAAGCCCACAAAGTGCTACCAACACTCTGTGGGCTCCCAAAGAATCCGATGATTCTTTAAGCAGTAAACATATTTTACATTCTTTTTCTGTTGATTGTCAAGATTATACTCAAAAAAATTGTGGAGGTTCGAATCTACTCACCCTAATCATTAAAGAAACTTATTTAATTATATTGTATACCAGTGTTTGTTCACTTGGACTTGTGTCTGAATAGGTTAGTGCTTCAAGGAATGTTTTTTCTGAGGCACTAATCTTTTCTTCTTTGTCAGTGAAGAGGGTGGCTAGTGTTTCACCTTTGGTTACGTAGTCGCCAGTTTTCTTTTTGAGGATTATTCCTGCTTTGTAGTCAATGGAATCTTCCTTCTTTTCACGACCAGCACCAAGGAGTGAACTTGCTATACC
>DCGS01000069.1:9951-15660 GCA_002314645.1 Ruminococcaceae bacterium UBA1772 | reverse complement strand
GTATTTTGACTTCTCAAAGCTCTCTGGGTGGTAGATGAGGCTTGAATCGCCGCCTTGAGCTTTTACCATTTCAGCGAGCTTTTTGAGCGCTTCACCATTTTCAATTACTTCAATAACTTTTTTACGGCTTTCTTCTATGTCTACACCAAAGCAAGAGGAGTACATTGTTGAAGCAAGGACAATGCAGAGTTCGCGGAGATCTTTGCATCCTTCACCGTTTAGAATATGTATTGCTTCAATTACTTCAAGAGAGTTACCTATGTAGTTGCCAAGAGGAATGTCCATGTTGGTAATTACTGCAGTTGTTTTTCTTCCTGCTTTGTTTCCTATGTCAACCATTACCTTGGCAAGTTCTGTGGCATCTTCTGGAGTTTTCATGAAGGCACCACTACCGCATTTAACGTCAAGAACAATGTTCTTGCTACCGCCAGCAAGCTTTTTACTTATTATGCTGGATGCAATGAGAGGAATGCTTTCGACTGTTGCAGTTACGTCTCTAAGTGCATAGAGTTTTTTGTCTGCAGGTGTTAGGTTTCCAGATTGGCCTATTACTGAGAGTCCAATTGAATTGACCTGTGCAAAGAACATTTGTGGTGGAATTTCAACCTTAAAGCCTGGAATTGCTTCAAGCTTGTCCACTGTACCACCTGTGTGTCCAAGGCCACGACCAGACATTTTAGCAACCTTGCAGCCGAGTGCTGCAGCAATAGGGGCAACTATGAGGGTTGTCTTGTCTCCAACACCACCAGTGCTGTGCTTGTCTACTGTTTCGCCAGGAATTGGAGAAAGGTCCATCATGTCTCCTGAGTGAGCCATGGCAAGTGTTAAAGCAACTGTTTCCTCAGATGTCATTCCATTGAAGTAGATTGCCATACAAAGTGCAGAGGCCTGATAGTCTGGGATTTCACCTTTTGTGTATCCGTTTATGAAGAACTCTATTTCTTCTTTTGTTAGGGTTTCATTGTTTCTTTTCTTTTGGATTATATCGTACATTCTCATACGAAATTCCTCCTTTAAAGATTAAATGAATGTGGTAGTAGATCTTCGAGTGTTGTACTTAGAATATTATCATCTTCGTCCTTGAGAATTATAGGGAAAAAACTGTTTGTAAATTCAGACATTACCTGTCTGCAAATTCCACAAGGATAGCATGGGTTTTGTGAGCCAACTATTGCAATCTTTTTGAATTTAGTTTCACCTTCGGAAACTGCTTTGAATATTGCAGTTCTTTCGGCACAGTTAGTTGCACCGAAAGAAGCGTTTTCAATGTTACAACCTGTGTAAACCTTACCACTTTCTGTTTCAATGGCAGCGCCCACTTTAAAGTTGGAATAAGGAGAATATGCATATTCCATTGCTTCTTCAGCAAGAGCTATGAGTTCTTGATTTGTCATATGTTTCTCCTTACTTTCTAAATCTTGCATACTCGCTTACCTGAAAGGTTACATCCTCTAGGAAGCTTTCACCAGCAAGACCTGCTTCATTTGCTTTTTCTACGAGTCCAAAGTGGTCAGCAATTGTTTTACCTATGTCTGCATAGGTTTCTCTTACGTGGAGGTTATTTGCCGTTCCACCTCTTGTGTACCAGAGAAGAGGAATGTATTCACGAGTATGGTCTGTATGCTTTGTGTATGCTGGGTCACAGCCATGGTCTGCTGTAATGATTAAGGTGTCATCAAGTGTGAGCTTTGACATGAACTTTGAAAGCCATGAGTCAAACTCTGCTGTTGCGTTTGCGTAGCCGTCTATGTCACGTCTGTGGCCATAGAGCATATCAAAGTCAACAAGGTTTGCAAAGCAGAGACCGCTGAAGTCTCTTTCAATCATTTTATCAAGCATTTCCATGCCGTTCTTATTTCCTGTTGTAGGGTTACTTTCAGTAAGTCCAGAACCTGCAAAAATATCATAAATTTTGCCTATGGAAATGACATCTAATCCTGCGTCTTTCATTACGTTTAGGATTGTTGTTGGAGGCATAAGTGAAAAGTCGTGACGTCTTGGAGTTCTCTGGTAGTTGCCAGATGTTCCAATGAATGGTCTTGCAATTACACGACCAACACCGTGTTCACCAACTAAGATGTTTCTTGCAATTTTGCAGTATTCATAGAGTTGTTCTACAGGAACAACGTCTTCGTGTGCTGCAATTTGGAATACGCTGTCAGCTGAAGTGTAGACTATGAGCTTGCCTGTTTTAACATGCTCGTCTCCATAGTCGTTAATGACTTGCGTACCTGAGTATGTTGCGTTTACAAGAGTGCCACGTCCTGTCTGTTTCTCAAATTCATCTATTATTTCCTTTGGGAAACCGTTTGGATATGTTGGCATTGCCTTCTCACTTACTGCTCCACAAATTTCCCAGTGGCCAGTTGTTGTGTCCTTACCCATAGACCTTTCAGCACACTTGCCGAAGGATGCCATAGGGAGGGAGAAGGAAGGGGCATAGTTTACGCCATCAATATTGAAAAGGCCGAGCATTGTAAGAGTGTCAGCCTTGAATTTATCTGAAGTTACGCAGGTTTTAAGTGTGTTTGCGCCTACATCTCCAAATTTATCAGCATCTGGAAGTTCACCAACACCATAGCTGTCGAGTACTATTAAGAATACGCGTTTTGACATTTAGTCACCTTCTTATCCGAGTTTAACCGCTGTGTTAAGGGCAATTTCCATCATCTGTGTGAATGTGTTCTGTCTTGCCTCTGCGTCGAGCGATTCACCTCTGAGTGGAGCGTCAGAAATAGTGCATATTGCAAGTGCATTTTTACCAGCCCTTGCAGCTGTCATATAGAGGGCAGCTGCCTCCATTTCAACAGCTAAAACATTGTTCATCTTCTGCCATGAAGCAAGGCTTGAAGCGTCATCATAGAAAGTGTCAGATGAATAGAGGGAGCCAACTGTTACAGGTGTTCCAAGCTCATCTGCCACGTCTGTAAGTGTTTTAAGAAGCTTGTAGCTTGCAGTTGGTGCATATGCACCAGGAAGTCCATACTGTGCAGCAAAGTTTGAGTTTGTGCAAGCAGACATACCAGCAACAATATCACGAAGCTGAAGGTCGTCTGAAATGGCGCCAGCTGAGCCAATTCTAATAATGTTATCAACATCAAAGAAGTTGAAAAGCTCATATGAGTAAATGCCAATTGAAGGCATACCCATTCCACTTGCCATTACAGTTACAGGCACGCCTTTGTATGTTCCTGTGTATCCTTGAATTCCACGAACGTTGTTTACAAGCTTTGCGTCTTCAAGGTATGTTTCTGCAATGAATTTTGCACGGAGTGGGTCACCAGGCATGAGGACTGTTTTTGCAAAATCCTCTGGTGATGCATTTATATGTGGTGTAGGAGTATTAGCCATACGTCAACTTCCTTTCTTAGTTAAATAATGCTTTTATTTCATCTAATTTTAAATTTGCAAGATCATATCCGTATTTAAAGATCTTGTCTGCTTTTTCTAAATCATTTTCAAGTGAAGAAATCATTACTTCTTCCGTAGGGCGAAGGATGATTGCCTTTCCTTCTTTTTCCAGTTTTTCACAGAGAGCTACTTGTTCGTTATAGATTTTGTATCTATTGAGAAGTGGCTCTTTCAAAGCTGGATATTTTCTTCCTATTACTTTTGCTGCAGCAATCATTTTTGAAGATTGCTTTTTTACATATCCTTCTGGTCTTGTAAGGACAATGAGAAATTTTTCTTGTCCATCATCAATTGCTTTCTGAATTGGAATGGAGTCTACAATTCCTCCATCATAGTATGGTGTTCCATCAATTACTATTTCAGGAAATACCAGTGGCTGCGCACAGGTAGCTTTAAGCATTGTTGACTTGTCATCAAGAAGTTTACCGTCAAGATATTCTGCTTCTCCAGTGTTTGCATTTGTAACACCTACACGTACGGTGGCAGGGTTATTGTGGAATGTTTCCCAGTCAAAAGGGAGAAGCTTCTGAGGCATTTCTTCGTATAGGAACTTAAGCCCGAAGAGACTTCTGTCTGTTATATAGTTTCTAAGGCTTACATATCTTTTGTCATGCCTGTATTTCATGAATATGTCATAGTTTCTTCCTACTTGCTTTGAAACGTAGGATACACCGTCAGTAATGCCGGCGGAAACGCCAATAACATAGTCAAAGTTTATATTATTTTCTACGAGTGCATCCATGACGCCGCTCGAAAACATTGGACGGAAGGTGCCGCCCTCTAGAATTAATGCTGCCATTATAAGAGTCCCTGTTCCTTTACAATCTTAACAATTCTGCTTGTGCCAAGTCGGTCGGCACCAAGTGAAATGAAACGTTCGGCGTCCTCAATACTAGAGATTCCGCCGGCTGCCTTTATTTGAGTGTTGTTGTGAATGTTGTTTTCAAATATTTCAATGTCTTCAAATGTTGCACCAGACTTTCCAAAGCCTGTAGAAGTCTTAATAAAGTCAGCATCTGATTTTGCAACAACTTCAGTTATTTTTACCTTTTCCTCATATGTTAAGTTGCAGGTCTCAACAATTACCTTGAGTATTTTGTCGTCACATGCACTTTTAACCTTGTTTATTTCGCTGAGGATTAAATCATATTGACCAGATTTTACCCAGCCCTGGTTTATAACCATATCTATTTCATCTGCACCGTCACTTATTGCATTTTCTGCTTCAAAGCATTTTACTGATGTAGCGTTGTAGCCGTTAGGGAAACCAATTACTGTACAAACAGGAATTTTTCCACCAAGGTAATCTGCACAGAGTCCAACAAATGAAGGTGGAACGCATACACTTGCAGTTTCATATTTAAGTGCGTCATCACATATTACTTTTATATCTTCCCATGTTGCTGTAGGAGAGAGAAGTGTGTGATCAACTTTTGAAAGTATGTCTTTTATGTCCAAATAAAACAGATCCTCTCTGAAAGTTTTTATATGATTGTTATAAATTATATCATATATAAAAAGAAAATAGAATATATAACATTTCGTTCGTTTATTTTATACAATGTTGACACGCTCGTTTTACATTTGTATAATTTTATGTGAATATTTTGACATTTGGTCATTTAAGGAGCGAACAAAAATGAGTAAGTATCCTAAACTTTTTGAGCCAATTCAAATTGGTAACGTAACAATTAAGAACCGTATTGCTCTTGAACCAATGCTTTTAGAGGTTGGTGAGCTTGACGGTACAGCAGGCGAAAGACTTATTGAATACTATGCAGAACGTGCAAAGGGTGGCGTAGGTCTTATTCAGACTGAGGTTACTCGTATTTCTGACTACACAGGTTGTACAGGCCCTTCACAGCTTTCAGTTACATCTGACAGATGTATTCCTGGCCTTACAAAGCTCGCTGATGAAATTCATAAGTATGATTCAAAAATCTTCGTTCAGCTTCACCATACAGGTCGTCAGACTTTACAACTTGTAGTTACAGCTTGGAAGCTTTCAGACATGATTGGCCAGACACCACTTCATGACGCATGGTTCAAGCTTTTCTTCACAATGACAAAGTTCCTTGACTACTTTGAGAATCCACTTATGCACAACTTCTACTTCCCAGTAGTATCTGCTTCTAACATTCCAACAGGACTTGGTTCATCTCCTGTTATGCCACAGAAGACACGTGCTCTTACAAAGTGGGAAATTAAAAAGCTCGAAGACGAATTTGCTGAGGGTGCACTTCGTTGTAAGAAGGCTGGCATTGATGGTGTACAGCTTCATGCATCACACGGTTACCT
>DCGS01000069.1:3289-9806 GCA_002314645.1 Ruminococcaceae bacterium UBA1772 | reverse complement strand
AAGTGCGGTCCAGATTTCCCAATTACAGTTCGTCTTACAGTAGATGAGTACTACAGACTCTACGGTTATGACATGGGTATTGTACTTCAAGAGGGTGTTGAAATTGCTAAAATGCTCGAGTCATACGGCGTAGATGCTCTTGATATTTCTTCAGGTACATACGACACAATGAATTCATGGCTTGAGCCTACAAGCTATGAACTTGGCTGGAGAAAGGGAAATGCTGCCGCTGTTAAGGCTGCAGTTAAAATTCCTGTAATTGCTGCTAACCTCATCAGAACACCTGAGCAGGCTGAAAAGCAGCTTGAAGAGGGAACTCAGGACATGATTGGTCTTGGTCGTCCACTTCTTGCAGATCCATACTGGGCTAAGAAGGCAGAGGAAGACCGTCCAGAGGACATTCAAAGATGTATTTGCTGTCTCTGGTGTATTGAATCAATGTACAATGGTGCAATGGTTCACAAGTCAGGTGAATGTGCTCTTAACCCTCGTACATGTTATGAAACACAGTTCCCACTCGTTCCACCAAAAGATGGTGACGGCCGCACAGTAGTAGTAATTGGTGGTGGCCCTGCTGGTCTTACAGCTGCTAAGGTTTGCGCAGAGCGTGGATTTAAGACTGTAGTATTTGAAAAGAACCCATATGTTGGTGGTCAGTTCAGCCTTGCTGCTGTTCCTCCACACAAGGAGAAACTTCTTTGGGCAATTGAAGACCTTTCAACAGCTTGTGCTAAGGCTGGTGTTGAGTTTAGACTTGGTCAGGAAGCAACAAAGGATGCTGTTGCTGCACTTCAGCCATATGCAATCTTTGATGCAACAGGTGGTACTGCTGCAAAGCCAAAGATTCCAGGATATGACCTTCCAAACGTATGCACAGTTACAGAAATCCTTACAGGTGAAGTTAAACTCACAGGTAAGAATGTTGTAGTTGCAGGTTCAGGTATGTCAGGCCTTGAAACAGCTGAGACAATTGCTTATGCTGGCAACAACGTAACAGTTGTTGAAATGGCAGACACTATTGCTCCTGGCACATGGAAGCAGCATATTGATGACGTCGTTCCAAAGCTTGAGGCTCGCAACACAAAGTTCATTACAAGCTACAAGCTTGCTGAAATGAAAGAGGATTGCGTAATTCTTGAATCAGCTGAGGTTCCAGGCCGCATGAAGAAGGTTCCTTGTGATGCAGTTGTTCTTGCACTTGGTGTAAGAAAGAACGGTCTTTCAGATGATATTAAGGCACTTTCATCAAAGGTATTCCAAGTTGGTGACGCTCTTCAGATTGGCCGTGTAGGAAATGCTACACATACAGCTTACAAGGCTGCAATGAGTCTTAAATAACTAAGAATAATTTTTGAGCCACTGGCGGTTTGTCAGTGGCTCTTTTTTTATAAACATTTTGACATCTTTTTTATTGTAAAAGAAAGCCATAATATTGTATAATATTAACTTGAAGAATTATGTGAAAAGGGGAATTTAAATGCCAAGTAAATATTCCGTTTCTTTAGAGAAAATAATAAAGTCAGAAGGTTACAACATAATCTATATGCCAATGGAACCTTCAGAAATTTTAGTTTCAACAATGGAAGTCTATAGACCAAGCTTAATTCTTGCTACTGAGGACAAAAATTTCTCTGCTGAAAGAATTCAGTTCATTGGAAATTCAGAAACAATCTTTTTGTCAGGAGTAACTGACGAAAAAAGAAATGCTGGTATTGAAAGACTTATGAGTAAGTCTCCAAAGGCACTTATTTTTTCAGTTAAATGTACTGAGGAACACATTGGCTGGTTTATGTCATATGCTGAGAAATATCAGGTTCCACTTCTTCAAAGTAATGATGAAACATCATTTGCAACATCATCTTTAGTTTCCTATTTGAACGTCGAGCTCTGCGAGCGTGAAACAAGACACGGAGTTTTAGTTGAAGTGTCTGGTGAAGGCATCCTCATTATGGGAGACAGCGGTGTTGGTAAGAGTGAAAACGTAGTTGAACTTATTAAGCGTGGACACCGCCTTGTAGCAGATGACGCCGTAGAAATTAGAAAGGTGTCTAAAAAGACCCTTGTAGGTTCTGCACCAGACAATATTAGACACTTCATTGAACTCCGTGGAGTTGGTATTATTGACGCTCGCCGTCTCTTTGGTATGGGAGCTGTTAAGCCTACAAGTAAGATTGATCTTGTAGTTGAACTTGAACCATGGGATGAAACAAAGGCATACGAAAGAATGGGTATTAATGACGAGACAATTGACATTCTTGGAATTAAAGTCCCTCTTTGCACTGTTCCAGTAAGCCCAGGACGTAACCTTGCAATTATCATTGAGGTTGCAGCAATTAACAATAGACAGAAGAAAATGGGTTACAACTCTGCAAAGGAACTTCTTTACAGTCTTGGTATGCTTGAAGAAAACGAAAACAATGAAGATTCTTTAGACATTTGGCACACCTAAGGAGTGTTTAATATGAGAATTGGTGTAGATTTAGGCGGTACAAATATTGCCGCTGGTGTTGTAGATGACAACAACCAAATTATTGGTAGAGCATCTGTAAAAACAAATTGCCCAAGACCAGAAGGGGAAATTGCTGACAGCGTTGCTGCGGTTTCAAGAATGGCAGCAGAAGACGCTGGCATTCCATATGATGAAATTAAGGCAATAGGAATTGGAACACCTGGCGCTGTAAATAACGAAGGTGTTGTAGAATTCTCTTCAAATCTTGGTTTTAATGACACACCTCTTTTAAAACTTGTAGAGGATAGAACAGGCAAGAAAGTATATGTAGAAAATGACGCAAACTGTGCAGCCCTTGGGGAACAGGTTGCAGGCTCTGGAAACGGAGTTTCCAACTTTGTTGCCGTAACACTTGGCACAGGCATTGGTGGAGGCGTAATACTTGGCAATAAGCTTCTAACTGGTGTTAACGGTGCCGCAGGTGAAATTGGCCACATGGTCATTGAACATGATGGACTTGCTTGCCCTTGCGGAAGAATTGGTTGCTTTGAGCAGTATGCATCTGCAACAGCGCTTGTAAGACAAGCAAAGGATGCACTTACAAGAGACCGTGAGCATATGAGTAAAATGTGGGACCTTATAGACGACAACATAGACAATGTCTCGGGTAAGACCGTGTTTGATGCAGCTCACATGGACGACGAAATTGCACTTAAAGTAATTGATAGGTTTGTTGAATTCCTTTCTTGTGGTATTGCAAACTTAATTAACATATTCCAGCCAGATATACTCTGTGTTGGTGGCGGAATAAGTGCACAGGGTGAGTATATTATTAAGCCTTTAGTTGAAAAGGTTGAAAAGAAAAGATATACAAAGCACTCAAAGGCTCAAACTAAAATTTGTGCCGCAACTTTAGGTAACGATGCAGGCATTATAGGTGCTGCAATTCTCTGTAAATAACAGGAGTAAATTTATGTACGAAAATCTTATTGCTGTAGCAAAGAAAAATGACTGCAGCGTAACACTTGATGCTCCAATGAGCAAATACACAAGCTTTAAAATTGGCGGACCTGCAAAGGTCTTAATTGAGCCTAACAGTGTGGACTCTCTCTCTGAAATTTTAAAGGCTTGCTTCAAAGAAAATGTAAAGCCAATTGTCCTTGGTAATGGCAGTAATGTCATTGTAAAAGACGAGGGCATAAATGGCGTTGTTATAATGATGGGCTCCGCTTTCTCAAAAATTGAGTACTGTGGAAACAACATGGTAAAAGCACAGGCAGGAGCAAACCTTGCAACACTTTGTAAATTCGCACTTGAATATAACCTTACAGGACTTGAATTCGCTTATGGAATTCCAGGAACTGTAGGTGGTGCTGCATTTATGAATGCTGGTGCCTACGGCGGAGAAATGAAAGATGTTGTAATGGTAGTAAACCATATGAACTTAAAGGGTGAACGTGGTTCTTTCCAAGGTTCACAGCTTGACTTCTCTTACAGACACAGTGCATATGTAAACTCAGACTTAATAATTACCTCTGTCATTTTCTATTTAGACACAGAAAATCCAGAAGGAATTAAAAATAAAATGGAAGACTTCTTAAGAAGAAGAAAGGCAAAGCAGCCTCTTGAATATCCTTCAGCAGGTAGCACATTCAAAAGACCAGAAGGCTTTTTTGCTGGTGCTCTTATTGAAGAGTGTGGACTTAAGGGCTTCTCAGTAGGTGGAGCCGCTGTTTCAGAGAAGCATGCAGGCTTTGTAATTAATAAGGACAATGCAACAGCAAAGGATGTTCTAGACCTTATTGATCATATTCAAAAGACAGTAAATGATAGTAAAGGTGTTCTTCTTGAACCGGAAGTGAGAATTATATGAATTTTGTCATTGTTACTGGCCTTTCAGGAGCGGGTAAATCAAAAACAATAGAAATGCTTGAGGATATAGATTTTGTCTGTGTAGACAACCTTCCTCCAAAGCTTATTCCAGCCTTCGGCCAAATACTCCAGAAAAGTGAACAGGACTTTAAAACCGCAGTTGTAACTGACATAAGATCAGGTACTGGTTTTAAAGCTCTTTTTGATTCTCTTGGAGAGTTAAAGAGTATGGGCATTGAATATAAAATTATATTCATAGACGCGGATGAAAAAACTCTTGTCAACAGATATAAAGAGACAAGAAGAAAGCATCCGCTCCTAAACAAGTATAACGATTCAATAAAGGATGCCGTTCGTGCTGAAAAGGAAATTCTTGAGCCAGTAAAACAGGTTTCAGACTTTGTAATTGACACAACACATCTTTCTGCAAAACAGCTGAAGGATAGAGTTGCAAGTCTTTTCCTTGAGAACCTGCAGCAGACAATGCAAATTCAGTGCCTTTCCTTTGGCTTTAAATATGGAATACCATCTGACGCTGACCTAGTTTTTGACGTTAGATGTTTACCTAATCCGTTTTACATAGAAGAACTAAAAACAAAAACAGGCCTAGATGAGAGCGTAAGCTCTTACGTAATGCAATTTGACCAGTCAAAGGAGCTTCTTTCAAAGCTTGAAGACTTAATAGATTATTCCGTTCCTTTATACAGAGAAGAGGGAAAGAGTGAGCTTGTAATTGCATTTGGTTGTACAGGCGGCAAACATCGCTCGGTTACCTTTGCCGAGGCAATGTTTAAGCATTTAAAAGAAAAAGATTTAAGAGTTAGCGTTTCTCATAGAGACATTACAAAATAATTTGAAAGGAAGTGAAGACCATGTCTTTTGCATCAGAAGTTAAAAACGAACTCATAAAGGTAAGTCGTGAAGGCTATAAAACAGGACATATGAGAGAGTGTTGTCTTCATGCAGAAATGTATGGTCTTTTCCTTTTCTGTAGATCTTTTAATCAGTCGGAAATATCCATAAAGACTGAAAATGAGAATATTGCAAAGCTCTTTTCAGATTTTGTAAAAAGTATTACTGGAACTCCAGCAAATATTGAAAAGTCATCTGCTGGTAAATATAAGGCTAGCGTTAAATCGCTTCAAGACAGAAAGAAAATTCTTTCAAAGTTTGGCCACACAGGCAATGAAATTACAAAGAGGCTTAACAGAGCAAATCTTGATGACGACTGCTGTATGTCAGCACTTCTCAGAGGTGCGTTTATGTCATGCGGTACACTTACAGACCCTAACAAGGATTATCATCTTGAATTTGTTATTTCACACAAGGTTCTTTCAGACGATTTAATGAAGCTCATATCTGAAGTGGAACTCAGTCCAAAGGTTGTACCAAGAAAAGGCTCATATGTAATTTATTTCAAGGACAGTGAAAGTGTTGAGGATATTTTGACACTTATGGGTGCTACAGAATCATCTCTTGAAATAATGGGCATGAAAATGTACAAGGATATGAGAAATCGTGTTAACAGACGAATGAACTTTGAAAACGCAAATTCTGGTAGAGCATTTGACGCTGCATATAAGCAAATAGAAGCAATAAGATTTATTGAATCTGTTCGCGGACTTGGATATCTTCCAGAGGAACTCAGAGAAGTTGCAAAGCTTCGAATGGAAAATGAGGACTACACACTAAAGGATATTGCTGACAATTTAAGAGATCCAATATCTAAATCTGGTGTAAATCATAGACTTCAAAAAATCCTCAGTATTGCTGAGAGCCTTCAACCTCTTGAAAAGGAGGAAGAAGAATGAGTTTCACACACTTACATGTCCACAGTGAGTATAGTCTTCTTGATGGTGCTTGTAGAATTGAGCCGCTCATTGACAGAGTAAAAGAACTTGGACAAGACTCAGTTGCCATAACTGACCACGGTGTCATGTATGGCGTAATAGATTTTTATAAAGCAGCTAAGGCTAAAGGTGTAAAGCCAATAATTGGCTGTGAGGTCTATGTTGCTTCTGACAGTATGGAAAACAAGCAAGGGGTTGCTGCTAAAACACGGCATCACCTTGTTTTATTATGTGAAAATAACGAGGGCTATCAGAATTTAATGGCCCTTGTTTCTGAGTCCTTTACCAAAGGATTCTATATTAAACCTCGTGTTGATAAAGAACTTCTTAGAAAGCATTCAAAGGG
>DCGS01000069.1:2529-3193 GCA_002314645.1 Ruminococcaceae bacterium UBA1772 | reverse complement strand
TCTTGAATACAGAGAAATATTTGGAGAGAACAATTTCTTTATTGAACTCCAAAATCACGGTATTCCAGAGCAACTTAGAATTATGCCACAGCTTATAAGACTTTCAGAAGAACTCGGAATTCCTCTTGTTGCAACAAACGACGCACACTACTTAACAAAAGAGGATTCCACTGTTCAAAAGATCTTAGTTTGTATTCAGACCAACCACACCATAAATGAGGATACTGGTCTTGACTTTAGAACAGAGGAATTCTATATAAAGTCAGAAGAGGAAATGCGCGACATCTTCAAATTTGTTCCAAGTGCAATAGAGAATACATCGCTCATTGCAGACAGGTGCAATGTTGAAATTGAATTTGGAAAAATAAAGCTTCCTCATTTTGATGTACCACCAGAATATACTCACGAAGGCTTCCTTTTGCACCTCAGTGAAGAGGGCTTTAGAAAGCGTTATGAGAATGGCAGCTTCACAGAGGAGCAGCTTTTAAAATACAGAGAACGAATGGACTATGAGTTATCCGTTGTAAATAAGATGGGTTATACCGACTACTACCTTATTGTTTATGACTTTGTCCACTATGCAAAGGAGCATGGAATACCTGTAGGACCTGGTAGAGGTTCGGGAGCGGGTAGTATTGTTGCATACTGCATAGGAATAACGGAT
>DCGS01000069.1:542-2455 GCA_002314645.1 Ruminococcaceae bacterium UBA1772 | reverse complement strand
TTTGATATTGACTTCTGTTATGAAAGAAGACCAGAAGTTATTGAATATGTAACTAGAAAGTATGGCGCAGACAGAGTGTCGCAAATAGTAACTTTTGGAACACTTGCGGCAAGGGCTGCAGTGAAGGATGTAGGTCGAGTTCTAGATATGCCATACGGCAAAGTGGATTCTGTAGCAAAGAAAATTCCATGGAAGCTTGCTCACAACCTTGAAAAGGCAATAGAGTCAAATCCAGAACTTCAAAAGCTTTATGACAATGATCCAGAAATTGAACTACTAATAGACACCGCTTTAAAAATTGAAGGCATGCCAAGACACAGTTCAACACATGCCGCTGGTGTAGTTATTACACACGACCCTGTCTCTTCATACGTTCCTTTGGCACAAAAGGACGGCTCAACTGTTACGCAGTACACTATGACTGCACTAGATGAACTTGGTCTTCTTAAAATGGACTTTTTGGGTCTTAGAACCTTAACGGTAATTGAGGACTGTGTGAATCTTATTAGAAGAAATAATCCGGACTTTAGTATTGATGACATAGATTATTCTGACAAGGAAACATATGAAATGTTTTCACGCGGTGAAACAGAGGGTGTTTTTCAGTTTGAATCAACTGGACTTCGTGCATTCATGGTACAGTTTAAGCCTGAGAGCATTGAGGATTTGACTGCGCTTACATCGCTCTATAGGCCTGGCCCTATGGATTCAATTCCAACATATATAAAAAACAGACATAACCCAGCGGGTATTAAATATAAGACACCAGAGCTTTCAAGTATTCTGGATGTTACCTATGGCGTAATGGTTTACCAGGAGCAGGTAATGCAGATTTGCCGTGAACTTGCGGGCTACTCACTTGGACATGCTGATATTGTTAGACGTGCAATGTCTAAAAAGAAGCATTCGGTAATGGAAGAGGAAAGAGGCAAGTTTGTTGCTGGGTGCCAAGGTAATGGTATTTCGGAGCGGGTTGCAAATTCAATCTTTGATGACATGATTTCATTCGCTTCATATGCATTCAATAAATCTCACGCGGCAGCATATGCAACTTTAGCTTTTAGAACAGGATATCTCAAATGTCACTATCCTGCCGAGTTTATGGCGTCCCTCATAACAAGTGTAATGGGGCAGACTGAAAAGGTTAGGGAGTACATTGTTGAGTGTAATTCCCTTGGTATTGATGTTTTGCCACCAGACGTAAATAGAAGCTTTGGTCAGTTTACCATTTCAGACGGAAAAATCTGTTTTGGTCTTTTGGCTGTTAAGGGACTTGGAACAAACACAATAAATGACATTGTTCTTTCTAGAGAATCAGATGGTAAGTTTACATCCTTCTATTCATTTATGAAGAGAGTCCACGGAAAGAACTTTAACAGAAAAGCCGCTGAGTGCCTTATAAAATCAGGTGCACTAGATTCTTTGGGACTTAACAGGCATCAAATGATGACAATGCTTCCTGAAATTTTTTCAGAACTTGATTCAGATAGACGAAATAACGTTGAGGGTCAAATTGGACTATTTGATTTTGCACTTTCAAACAGTGTTGAAATGAGTAGTTCTTCAGGACCTGAAATTCCAGACGTTCCTGAGTACTCAAAGTCAGAAATATTAAACTTTGAAAAAGAAACCACAGGTCTTTATTTGTCAGGCCATCCAATGCAGGATTATGACAAGGCATCAAAGGCTCTCAAGTGTGCAAGAATTTCTGAACTTTGCAGTGCAAATGAAACTGGCACATCTAAATATAAGGATAATTCTGTGGTAAAAATACTTGCCATGATTTCGGAAATTCACATTAGAATTACGAAGAATAATCAGACTATGGCAAACGCACTTGCTGAAGATATGTCGGGCGGAATTGAACTTGTCATTTTCCCAAAGACATATTTGGAATACGGAAGTGAACTTTC
>DCGS01000069.1:0-418 GCA_002314645.1 Ruminococcaceae bacterium UBA1772 | reverse complement strand
TAGTTCCTCAAAAGAAAAAGAAAAAAGGACTCTTTTTAAGACTTGAATCTAGAGAGGATGCAAGGGCAAATGAAGTAAAGCAAGTTGTATCAAACATGGCAGACGGAGATATGCCAGTTTTCTACTATTTCACTTCAACAGGAAAGTATGCGGCTTCGGCAAGAGAAACAGGCGTTAGCGTAACACGTGCAGATATGGAAAAGTTAAATGGCATTATTGGATCAGAAAATGCCATTTTACAGTATTAATTTTATAAAAAGATATTTGTCTTAAGATTGACAAAGATTTTTCAAAGTGTCATACTAAAATATGTATTTTGGGAAAAGAGGCATCAGCTTATGAAAACAATTGGTGTATTAACAAGTGGTGGAGACGCACCAGGTATGAATGCTGCTGTAAGAGCAGTTGTTCGTACAGC
>DCGS01000091.1:2093-8037 GCA_002314645.1 Ruminococcaceae bacterium UBA1772 | reverse complement strand
GCCTGGCTTTGCAGGCACAAGGCAGTTTGGACCAGGACCTATGAGGTCCTGTCTTCTTGCACGAACGAGAGCCTCTCTGCAAAGGTCTGCGTTGCGTGGATTGTAGTATTGGAGCAAGGCTCTCTGCAAAGCCTTGTCATGCGGTGTTTTTGCAACGTAGACTGGCTCCATTGTGTATGGGTCGAGTTCGGTGTAGAACATGCAGGTTGAAATTGTACCAGGAGTTGGATAGTAGTCCTGAACCTGTTCGGGACGTATTTTCCTTGACTTTAGGAATACTGCAAGTTCAATGGCATCATCCAGGGTTGAACCTGGATGAGATGACATAAGGTAAGGGACAAGATATTGTTCCTTACCAACACTTTCAGTGAGTTCAAAATATCTCTTTGAGAACTCAATGTACGCCTCAATATGAGGCTTACCCATAAAGTCAAGAACTGCTGCGGAACAATGTTCTGGGGCAACCTTCAGTTGACCGCTGACATGGTTCTTTACAAGTTCTTTAAAGAAAGTGTCGTCTTTATCTGAAAGAAGGTAGTCATATCTTATACCAGAGCGTATAAATACCTTCTTTACTTTTGGTACTTCACGAAGGGTTCTGAGTATGTCGACATACTCAGAGTGGTCAGCAACAAGTTGGCTGCAAGGCTTCGGTGCAAGACACTTTCGACCTTTACAAAGGCCAGCTTTCAGCTGCTTCTCACAGGATGGAAAACGGAAGTTTGCGGTAGGACCGCCAACGTCGTGAATGTAGCCTTTAAAGTCAGGCATTTCTGTTATGAGCTTTGCTTCACGAACAAGAGATTCTTTACTTCGAGAAGTAATGAATCGCCCTTGGTGGAAGGCAAGAGAACAGAAATTACAAGCGCCGAAGCATCCTCTGTTGTGAGTAATTGAGAAACGAACTTCCTCAATTCCAGGAACGCCACCAAGCTTCTCATATGTTGGATGGTATGCCCTCATGTATGGAAGGCTGTAAACCCAGTCGAGTTCTTCTGTTGTAAGTGGCGGCATTGGTGGGTTCTGAACAAGCATCATTTTGCCATGACGCTGTTTTATGAGCTTTCCACGAATATGATCCTGCTCGTCCTGTTGAATGCGGCAGGAAACGGCATATTCCTTTTTGCTTGTTCTTACGTTGTCCAGTGACGGACACTCAGCACCCATAAGTGGGGTGTCCTTAACAGGAACTAAGTAGCAGGTTCCCTTTACGTCAGTTATTGAACTTACAGGCTCCCCTGCATTCAGTCTTTCTGCAATTTCAATTGTCTGGTTCTCACCCATTCCATAGATGAGCAAGTCGGCACCAGAATCAGCCAAAATTGAAGGCTTAATTTCATTGTCCCAGTAGTCGTAGTGAGCAAATCTTCGAAGCGACGCCTCAAGACCACCAATAATAATTGGAATGTCTGGGTATGCCTCTCGAATACACTTGCAATATACGGTTACTGCTCGGTCAGGGCGCTTGCCGTGTTTGCCTCCGGCTGTGTAAGCATCATCTGTTCTAGGTTTGAGTGCAGCTGTGTAATGCGCAACCATGGAGTCAATATTTCCCGAGGAAACCATGAAGCCAAGTCGTGGTCTTCCAAAGCGTTTGAAGTCGTTTAGGCTTCGCCAATCAGGCTGAGAAACAAATCCAACCTTAAAGCCTTTTGCCTCTAAGACACGGGTAATAATTGCAGCGCCAAAGCTTGGGTGGTCAACGTATGCATCGCCACTTATGTAGACAAAATCCACTTCACTCCAACCGAGTTGTTCGGTTTCTTTTCTAGTCATTGGTAAGAACGGCATACATTCACCCCCTCCTGCGATTCATTTAGTGTTAATAGTCAGAAGCATCTTCTGTTGCGGCATCCATTGCTAGAGCTTCTGCAGAAGAACTTGAAAGTGCATTCATTTCAAGCCACTGCTCTTTTGTAATGAGAACTGCGCGAGGCTTAGAACCTTCGAATGGTCCAATGACTCCGCGTTCTTCAAGTTCTTCAATAAGACGTGTGGCACGAGCATAGCCGACCTTCAGCTTTGTTTGAAGAAGTGTTGTAGAAGCACGACCTGCTTCAACAACAGCCTTTATAGCATCTGGAAGAAGCTCGTCACCGTCGTCGCCACCGCCTGGAGCGTTTACAGCACCGCCACTCTTGCTGCCCGAATCAGCAGCTGCGGCGTGCTTATCAATTTCTTCAAGAACGGCTTCACTATAAGTAGTTTCGCCTTGCTTCTTAACAAACTCAATTACTTCGTTAATTTCGTTATCAGGAACATAACAACCCTGAATACGAACAGGGTTTGATGCACCAACTGGATTAAAGAGCATGTCACCATTTCCAAGAAGCTTTTCAGCACCCATCATATCAAGAATAATTCTTGAGTCTGTACCGTTTGAAACCTTAAGAGCCATACGGCTAGGAATATTAGCTTTAATAAGACCAGTAATAACGTCTACACGTGGTGACTGAGTTGCAATAACAAGATGCATACCAGCAGCACGAGCCATTTGAGCAAGACGACAAACTGAGTCTTCAACGTCTTTTGCTGCTGCCATCATAAGGTCAGCAAACTCGTCTATGAAGATAACAATTTGTGGCATTGGCTTCTTGTCTGGATCCATCTTTGAAAGTTCGTTGTAACCCTTAATATCACGTACGTTGTTTTCTGAGAATGACTTATATCTGTTAAGCATTTCCTTAACAGCCCAAGCAAGTGCACCAGATGCCTTCTTAGGATCTGTAACAACTGGAATGAGCATATGAGGAATGCCGTTGTAACCTGTAAGTTCAACAGATTTAGGGTCAATCATTACAAGCTTAACTTCATCTGGATTTGCATTGTAAAGAATACTCAAAATCATTGAGTTCATGCATACAGACTTACCTGAACCTGTAGTACCAGCAACAAGAATGTGTGGCATTTTAGCAATATCCATTGTTTCAATGTCGCCAGTAATACCACGACCAAGAGCAACAGTAAGCTTGCTCTTTGCGGCTCTTTCCCTGTACTCCTTAGATTCAAGAAGTTCACGAAGAGTAATTGCATCTCTACCTGTGTTTGGAATTTCAATACCTACTGCAGCCTTACCAGGAATTGGTGCCTCAATACGAATGCTTGTTGCAGCAAGGCTGAGTGCAATGTCATCTGCAAGGCTAGTAATTTTATTAATTCTTACACCCTGTGCAGGTGCAAGTTCAAATCTTGTTACAGAAGGTCCACGACAAATATCTATTAAAGAGGTTTCAACACCAAAGCTTTTAAGAGCAGAAATGAGCTTGTCCGCATTCTCTCTCATTTCATCCTCTGCATTTCCTGAAAGGTTAAGCTTTGGAGGTGAAAGAAGACTGTATGGAGGGAACTGGTAGTCTGTTGTCTCTGTCTCATCATGCTGAGCAAGAGTTGGTTTTTCAAGTTCCTCCTTCTTCTCCTCTTCTTTTGGAGAAGGCTCAGGAGCATTCTTTGACGCAGCCTTTTTAATTATGTCATCAAGAAGAACAGAAGGCTTAGGTTCTGTCTGTTCAAGTGTTGAAATGTTCTTCTGTTCTTCAGCCTCTTTAGCCATAGTCTCGACTGTTTCTGTACCAAAGGAACCAGCAAAGGCTGCTGCCTCTTCAGCTGTAGGAGTCTTCTCCTTACGCTTTCTCTTTGGTTCATCTTCATCAGCAAAAACATCTCTTGAAAGAGCGGCCTCTGGACCTAAGTCAACGTCAGGATTAAATGCCTTCTGTGCTGCTCTTTGTTCACGTTTTTCTTTTATCATTTGTGCGCTTGTTTCAATTTGCTCAGTTGCATCTTCCTTTACACGTTTAACAGGCTTTGCCATTCCATCAAAGAATGAAATAAGGGTTGTACCTGTAATAAGAAGAATGAATACTAAAATCAGCAAAATGACTGTTACACCAGCGGCTGCTCTACTTGCAAACAAGTAAAGAAGTCCACCACCAATTATGGCACCAAGTGCACCGCCGTTATTGGACGCAAGTCCAATTCTAAAGGCTTCACTAATGTCCCCAGTATAGTCAACTATAGGAACTTCTGCTGAGAAAATATGAACTGCAGAACAAATAAACAATGTGAGTATGGATGCTTCAATTACCTTTGCCCTTGTGCTTCCCACTGGTTTATCAAGAGAAAGCATTATTGCAATATAAAGGAGAATTAAAGGCCATACAAATGCACATACGCCAAAGAGTCCAAAGAGAACATCACGCAGTGCGCCCCAAATGTTTCCACCTGGAATTATTGTTACCGCAAAAGTAAAGAGTGAGACAAAGAAAAGAATTAAAGAATTAACTTGTCTTCTCTGATTTGCAGCCTTTTCTCTTTCTATGTACATTTGACCGTTTTTAGTGTTTTTAGCACCTTGGCTTCTATTTGCTGTTTTATTTTGAGACGGACTTTTCTTTGCCGCCTGTTTTGTTCTCCCCTGCGATTTATTCTTTGCAGGAGCACTTTTCTTTTGATTCGCCATTAATTTTCACCTTCTTTAAAACTTCTCTATAGTTCCAAGAACTACTACTATTACACCAATTACTAGGCAATAGTAGCCGAAGAATTTGAATTTATCAGTCTTTACAAGCATTTCAAGAAGCTTGATGGATAACACGCCAACAATGGCAGCAACAATTATTCCAATTACTATTGGAAGAGGCTGCATTGCAACGTCTCCACCCTCAAACAAATCTTTAAATTCCATAAGGCTTGCAGCAAGAACAGCTGGTGTTCCAAGAACGAAGGAATATCTAACCATGTAGTCCTTATCTACACCACAAATCATACCTGTTGAAATTGTAGAACCTGATCTTGATACACCAGGCATACAAGCTGCAACAAACTGTGCAAAACCGACTGCTAATGCAGATTTTGGATTGACAGAATCCAATGGATTCTTGTTCTTTCTTGCCTTTCTTGTTCCAAGAAGAAGAAGCGCTGCAGTAATAAGGAAGCATATTCCTTCAAGGACTATGTCGTTGTCTCCAGAAAAAGAAGAGGCAACGTCCTTAACGCGCATGTCATTTCCAACTGGAACAAGGATTAAAAGAAGTGGCACACAAGAAAGAATCATCATATAAAGCATGTGTCTTTCTGGTGTAAGATCCTTTAAAGTAAACTTGCCAGTGAAAATATCTTTAATTGTAAGACCAAGTTCTTTTATGAGTTCAATAAAAGTCTTGTAATATACAAAAGCAACTGCAAACAAAGTACCTATATGAAGGAATACTGTAAGAGCTAATGAGCCTTCACCACTTATATTCATGAAGTGCTGAATAACGGATAAATGACCGCTACTTGATATTGGAAGGAACTCTGTTGCTCCCTGAACAATGCCTAGGATAATGGCCTTTAAGATTTCCAAAATAAAATCCCCTTTTCCACTAGATATACGGTAAATATTATACCAAACATACAACCAATACGCAATATATAGTTGTAATTAAATAATGTTAATTATAGTTTTATATTTTACTTTATTATTGACAACAAATTATCATTGTTATATTATATAACAAACTTTGTTAAAAAAAGTCACAACTTTGTGACTTTTAGTTTTTCTTGACACTAGTTTAAATCAAATTCATGGAGTTGAAGAATCAGTGGGTTACACACTAAGCCAAAAAATCATTAAAAATCACCTCGTATGTGGTGAAATGGAAACAGGAAATGAAATAGGAATTAGAATTGATCAGACTCTTACTCAAGACGCTACAGGTACAATGGCATACCTTGAGCTTGAGGCTATGGGTATTGATAGAGTAAAGACAGAACTCTCTGTTGCATATATTGACCACAACACACTTCAGACAGGATTCGAAAACGCTGATGACCACCGTTTCATCCAGAGCGTTTGTAAAAAGCGTGGTGTACGTTTTTCAAGACCTGGTAACGGTATCTGCCATCAGGTTCACCTTGAAAGATTTGGTATTCCAGGAAAGACTTTAATTGGTTCAGACAGCCA
>DCGS01000091.1:0-2004 GCA_002314645.1 Ruminococcaceae bacterium UBA1772 | reverse complement strand
GAATACTACATTACAATGCCAAAAATGCTCAAGGTTAACCTTACTGGTAAGCTTTCACCATGGGTTGCAGCAAAGGACGTAATCCTTGAAGTTCTTCGCATCCTCTCAGTTAAGGGTGGCGTTGGTAAAATTGTTGAATACTGTGGCGAAGGTGTTAAGACACTTTCAGTTCCAGAGCGTGCAACAATTACAAACATGGGTGCTGAGCTTGGCGCTACAACATCTATCTTCCCTTCAGATGAAATTACAAAGGCATTCCTTGAAGCTCAAGGTCGTGGAAACGACTGGGTAGAACTTCTTCCAGATGCTGATGCAGTATATGATGAAGAAATTACAATCAACCTTTCAGAGCTTGCTCCTATGGCTGCAATGCCTCACATGCCAGATAACGTAAAGAGCGTTACTGAAATTGGTGAACTTAAGGTTGACCAGGTTTGCATTGGTTCATGCACAAACTCTTCTCTTTCAGACATGCTCAAGGTTGCAGCAATTCTCAAGGGTAAGAAGGTTGCTCCAAACGTAAGCCTTTCAATTGCACCTGGTTCAAAGCAGGTTCTTTCAATGCTTGCTACATGTGGTGCTCTTACAGATATTATTGATGCTGGCGCAAGAGTTCTTGAGTCTGCTTGTGGTCCATGTATTGGTATGGGTCAGTCTCCAAACTCTGCTGGTATTTCACTTAGAACATTCAACAGAAACTTTGAAGGCCGTTCAGGTACAGCTGATGCTGGCATTTACCTTGTAAGCCCTGAAGTTGCTGCTGCATCGGCAATTACAGGCGTACTTACAGACCCACGCACACTTGGCGAAGCTCCTGTAATTGAAATGCCTGAAAAGTTCCTTATTAATGACAACATGGTTGAACTCCCAGCTTCACCTGAAGAAGCAAAGGATGTTGAAGTTCTCTACGGACCAAACATTAAACCATTCCCAGATTCAAACGTTTTAACAAACGAAATTGAAGCTCCTGCAATCTTAAAGGTTGGCGACAACATTACAACTGACCACATTATGCCTGCAGGTGCAAAAATTCTTCCATACCGTTCAAACATTCCATTCCTTTCACAGTTCTGCTTCAAGCAGTGCGATGAAAACTTTGCAGAAAACTGCAAGGCTGCTGGTCGTGGATTTATCATTGGCGGACAGAACTATGGACAGGGATCATCTCGTGAACACGCAGCACTTGTTCCTCTTTACCTTGGAATTAAGGCTGTTATTACAAAGAGCTTTGCTCGTATTCACGCAGCAAACCTCATAAACGCAGGTATTATGCCTCTTACATTTAAGAATCCTGAGGACTATGACAAGATTAAGCAGGGTGAAAACCTCGTTTTAAAGAACGTTATGACAAGCCTTGACTCAGGTGAATTCATTCTTTACAACAAGACAACAGGAACTGAAATTCCACTTGTTGGCGTATTTACAGAAAGACAGAAGGAAATCCTCAAAGCGGGCGACCTTCTCCAGTATACAAAGAGCCAGAAGGCTTAATCTAGAAAGGAAGTATTTTCGTGGACGAAAAATACATCGACTCTGCGGTTGAACAGTTCCGTGGACTCTTAACACAGCAGCTTGAACGCTGTGAAAAAATGGCACAAAATCAGGGAAAGACAGACTTCTCTTCCCTCTCTGAAATAGTAATTGGTGTTTGTGGCGGTGACGGCATTGGCCCTATCATTACAGCTGAAGCTGAACGCCTCCTCCACTTCCTTCTCAGAAATGAAATTGCAAGTGGCAAAGTAAAAATCAAAACTATTGAAGGTCTTACTATTGAAAATAGACTTGAAAAGAACGAACCTGTTCCAGCTGATGTTCTTGCTGAAATCAAGACTTGTGACGTTCTTCTTAAGGGACCTACAACAACTCCAAAGGGCGGCACAATGGAAAGTGCAAACGTTACTCTCCGTCGTGAACTCGACCTCTTTGCAAACGTAAGACCAGTAAAGGTTCCTGAAGAAGGAATTGACTGGATCTTCTATAGAGAAAACACTGAGGGCGAATATG
>DCGS01000007.1:6544-7720 GCA_002314645.1 Ruminococcaceae bacterium UBA1772 | reverse complement strand
CCTGCTCTTATGCCTATTCATCAGTCACATAATCATCAGGGAGACACGCTGGCAGATCTTGTAATTTCCTACTTAAATACGGAAGCATCTGGAGCAATTTTCAGAGCCGTTGGCCGTCTGGATAAAGGCACTTCTGGAATAGTTGTCTGCGGAAAAAATGCGTTTTCAGCAAACAAGCTTCAGGGTCATATTCGTAAGACATATTTTGCCCTGCCAACTGGTTCTTATTCGGGGACAGGCACAATTGAAGTTCCAATTTATAGACCAGATCCTATGAAAACCTATAGGACCGTTGATCCTCGCGGAGACTATGCTTTGACAAAATATGAGGTGCTAAAAACGGGTGAGAACCTGTCCTTCGTCAGAGTGCAAATTGAGACTGGTCGAACACACCAAATTCGCGTGCATTTTGCCCATCTTGGAACACCTCTCTTGGGCGATTCAATGTACGGTGTAGAAGATCCTAGAATTTCGCATCAATCACTCCATTGTGGTGTTGCAGAATTTGAACAACCATATAGTGGGGTTTTGATAAAAGTCGAGGCAAAATTGCCAGAAGACATGCAGCAAATTATTGATACTGAACTTTCTTGAACAAGTTTCACAAAAAAACAGTTTTAAAACGTATTCATTTGTTTGAAAAAACAGTGAAAAATGTCGATTTATGCTTTTATTTTATTAATATATATGATATAATGTTACAAAATTGTTACAAAGCGTTTGTTTAAAAATTAACATGAAAGAGGCTATGCGGATTTCTTGTTAATTTGTTTTTTTGATTTATTTTAGACTTAACTTAAATTCATTATATTGGAGTGTATTCCGTTTGGAAAAGTTTGTTATTAATGGGGGAAATCAGCTTTCTGGTGAAGTAAGCATCAGCGGTGCAAAGAATTCCGTTGTTGCCATACTTCCTGCAACATTGCTTGCACAGGGAGTTTGTAGAATTGAAAATATTCCCAACATAAGTGACGTAACATACATGCTTAAAATGCTCAAATCAATGGGTGCTACAATTAAGGCTATTAATGCTAACACCTATGAAATAGATACAAGAACAGTTTCATCTTTTACTGTTCCTTACGAACTTACTCGTCATCTTCGTGCATCATATTATCTTCTTGGTGCTCTCCTTGGACGTTGCAACAATGCAAGAGTTGCCATGCCAGGTGGATG
>DCGS01000007.1:3789-6461 GCA_002314645.1 Ruminococcaceae bacterium UBA1772 | reverse complement strand
ATGGAAGAGAATGCCATTGTAAATGCAAAGGCAGATGTTCTTACTGGTAACTCAATTTACATGGACGTTGTATCAGTTGGTGCAACAGTAAATATTATGCTTGCAGCTGTTAAAGCTCGTGGGCTCACAATTATTGAAAACGCTGCAAAGGAACCACACATTGTTGACCTTGCAAACTTCTTAAACTCAATGGGTGCAGATGTTCGTGGTGCAGGTACAGACGTAATTAAAATTCGTGGTGTATCCTTCCTTCACGGTTGTGACTATTCAATTATTCCAGACCAAATTGAGGCTGGAACATATATGGCAGCAGTTGCTGCAACAGGCGGAGACGTTCTCATTAAGAATGTTGTTCCAAAGCACCTTGAGTCAATCAGTGCAAAGCTTGTTGAAGCTGGTGCTGAAGTAATTGAATATGACGATTCAGTTCGTGTTAAATCTACTGGAAAACTCCAGAAGTGCAACATAAAGACTATGCCTCATCCAGGCTTCCCAACAGATATGCAGCCACAAATGTCAGTTGCTCTTTGTATGGCTTCAGGAACAAGCATTGTTTCAGAAGGCGTTTGGGACAACCGTTTCAAGTATGTTGATCAGCTCTCAAGAATGGGTGCAGACATTGAAGTAAACGGTAAGGTAGCAGTTATTACAGGTGTTGACCATTTAAGCGGTGCTCCTGTTAAGGCGGACGACCTTAGAGCAGGCGCTGCAATGATTATTGCAGGTCTTGTTGCAAAGGGTCGTACAGAAATTGAAAGTATCATCTACATTGACAGAGGATATGAAAATGTAGTTGAAAAGTTCTCTGCAATAGGCGCAGACATTGAACGCGTTGAATTCCCAGATGAACCAGCAGGAGAGAATACTCGTACTGCATAATAACTCAAATACAGGGGTGCCAATGGCACCCTTTATTTTTTAAGGAAGGTGATGAAATGAAAAGACTTTGCACACTCTATTCTGGTAGTAGTGGTAATGCTACATACATAGGAACAGAAGAATCGGGTATACTAGTAGATATTGGAAAGAATGCAAAGCAGACCACTTCATCACTCCTTGAAATTGGAATGTCTCCGGACAAAATTAAGGCAGTGTTTGTAACTCATGAACACACGGATCATATTGCAGGACTTAGAGTGTTTTGTAATAAGTTTCAAATTCCTGTTTTTGCAACAGGTGGTACACTTTCAAAGCTTGACCAAAATGGACATTTAAAAGGCAGTTTTGATGTGTTTCAAATGACAGACTATGCGGACGTTGAAGACCTTCATATAGATCTTTTTCATACAAGTCACGACGCCGCTGAAAGCTGTGGTTATACAGTAACCTTTGAGGACGGAACAAAAATATCTGTAGCAACAGACCTTGGTGTAATGACTGACAGTGTGCTTGATGCAATAAAGGGAAGCACCGCTTTAGTCCTTGAGTCTAATCATGATGTTAAAATGCTTGAAAATGGTCCATATCCATATCCTTTAAAGAGACGAATTCTTTCGGAGCTTGGCCACCTTTCAAACGATATATGCAGTGACACTGCTGTAAAGCTCGTTGGAAGCGGAACAAAGCACTTAGTACTTGGTCATTTAAGTCACGAAAACAATATTCCAGATCTTGCTTATCAAACAACCAAAGGTGCTCTTACAATTGCAGGAGCAGAACTTGGAAATGACTATAATTTGGAAATTGCTTCCAGACATACCCCTGTATGCATATCTCTTTGAGGTGAGAAAATGGTTAATGTTAATATTATTTGCGTTGGAAAACTTAAAGAGAAATATTTAAGGGACGCGTCGAGTGAATACATAAAAAGGTTGACTGCTTTTTGTAAACTAAATATAATTGAAATTAGTCCATATGCTTTACCAGATTCTCCTTCTGCGGCACAAATTGAAATGGGTCTCATAGATGAAGGAAAGAGGATTTTACAAAAAATAAATCCAGGGGCATATGTGTATGCAATGTGCATTGAGGGCAAACAACGTTCTTCAGTTTCTCTAAGCGAAGAATTTGACTCTCTTTGTGTATCTGGCGAAAGTAACCTTACTTTTATAATAGGGGGCTCATTTGGGCTCTCAGACGAAGTAAAGAAGCGTGCAAACGCAAAGCTTTCAATGTCAGAAATGACATTTCCTCATCAGCTTGCACGTATAATGTTACTTGAGCAAATATATAGAGCTTTTCAAATAAGCTCTGGAGGAAAATATCACAAATAATTTTTGGGTGGATGAAATGGATAAGAAACAGAAAAAAACTGTTGCACCTAAAAAAGTGAATAAAGCGCCAAAGAAGCTTTTACGTAAAAAAGAGGCTTCAAAGGATGGTATTGGATTTAGATGGCAGTACCTTGTAATATATCTTCTTATTGCATCTGTCATATCCTATAAACTTGTGGACTTCAAGGTTCAAAGGGACACACCTACAACAGAACCATCTGTTAAGGTTACAACAACTGATGCAGGCAAGAAGGGTTCTAAGTGGACTACAAGCGCAGACGGCGCTTATGCCGTTCCTGGAACAATTGGTGAGGGCGGATATCAAGTCAATACGACCCAAAAGAGTGATAAGGATAAAGATGAGGATAAAGACAATAAGGATAAAGACAAGGACAAGAAGGATAAGGATAAAGAAAAGAAGACTACAAAGGCTTCTACAACTACAACAAAGAAATCCAC
>DCGS01000007.1:2215-3688 GCA_002314645.1 Ruminococcaceae bacterium UBA1772 | reverse complement strand
CTGTAACTGAGCCACCTTCTACTACAGAGTCCGCGGGAACAGAATAAAAAATGACCTCAGTCAAATGACTGAGGTCTTATTTTTTATACGTGTCTAATTAATAAGCTGCATACCAAAGTTCTTCAATTGAAAGAGCTTGCTGTCCATGAACTGAAACATCGTTTCCATCATAATCTGCAAAAACGTATGTTGGCATATACTGATCAACGTAATCAAGTGTACCATCATAGTAAATTTTAGCAGTTATTGTAGCGCCTCTTGTTTCAGCAGCGAATGCTGAGTAAACTTTAGCAGCATTAAGAACATTCATACAAGTTCCAGAATATGCTGTTGTTTTTTCAGGGTCATTCTTGAGCTTAATTACTACGGTGTAGTAACCACCACTGTATGTACATCTTGCGCCAGCAACCATTGAAGGCTGAAGTGTACTTGAAACTGAAAGGTTTTCAGCTGGGAACTCTGAGACAATTTTTTCTCTGTTTGTATATGACTGAGCTTTATTGTCAGTAATTTCCTTAACTCCGCCAAGAGCAAGAAGTGTCTTTACATTGTCTGAATTGTTTTCATCTTCAATATATTTAACTTCTCTTACAAGTCTTGAAACAGCTCTTGCATTTGTCTTAACCTTGTTAGCAGATGCGTTGTAGAATGCAACTATATCTGAAACGAGAGTGTAGTTTGCAGGTGCTTCTGCTGGGGCATTTGCAGTGTTTCTAACAGTTGTTGCAACCTGTCCTTGAGTTGTAATAATAATATTTGTTGTTGAAATGTTTGATCTTGTTGTGGAATGAGCTGCTGTTGTTGGAGCTTTTTTAACAGCCTTTACTTGATAGAAGTACTGCTTTCCTTTTATTGCGGTCTTATCTGTATATGATGTTTTTGTTGTTGCATCTATATATGAATATGTACCGTCTTTAGCTGTTGCTCTGTAGATGTTATATCTGAGAGCGCCTGGAACAGCAGTCCAACTGAATGTTGGATATCCGCCTGCAGCAGTTGTTGCAGATGAAATGACGCTTGATCCACCAAAGTTAATGGCTACGTCCTGATATCCATTGCTGTAGTTTATTGTATTTCCTGATGAATATCCGCTTAATGTGCTTGGAGCAGAGTAAGGAACAGTAGCAACTGGCTCTGTTGGAATTAAGTCCTCTCCAGACATGTTGTCAAGATAAGCGTCTATATCTATTGCAGGAGTAGTTGTTGTTGCGTTAGTTGTTTTTCTTTTTGTTGTAAGTGTAGTTTCGTCATCCTTGTTGCAAGCAACCATAGTAAAGACAAATACACAAACAAGCATTAATGCAGTTATTTGTTTTAAATATTTCATTTTTTTAGACACCTTAATTATTTATTAAATAATGCGGTAATGCTTAAAACTAAGCACTACCGCAATTGTTTATGTGCAAGAAGCGTACAAATTATTTGTAGCTAATTGTCCACCACTGCTCAATTGCAGCACCGAAATGCTGGTCG
>DCGS01000007.1:0-2064 GCA_002314645.1 Ruminococcaceae bacterium UBA1772 | reverse complement strand
GCAAGTTCAGCAACTGCTGTAGCTGAAACAGCCTTGTTTGAGTAGTTCTGGTTAGATGATGTGTCATCCTTTACATAAATAGTAACAATAGTGTTGTTACCGCTCTGCTTTGCTGTAGCTGACTTAATGTCTGCAGTTGAAAGGTTACATACATAACTCTGCTTTTCTACAACGAAGCTCTTAACAATATCAGATGTTGATGAGTATACCTTCTGGTCTTTATCATCCTTAGGACCAAATGCTTTCTTAATGATTGTACCTGAAAGACCTGAAAGGTTAGATGTACCAACTTCTGTATAAACTTCTCTTGTTCTAGTTACTGTAACACCAGACTTTGTCTTAATTGGGTTAGCAGCTGATTTGTAAAGAGCAAGTGCTTCAGCAGCAGTATATGTTTTGCCAGTTGAACCCTGAGCAGCTGTTGTAGCAGTGCCGCCCTGTGGAGCTCTTGTTGTCTGAACTGCCTGCTGGCCTCTTGTTGTCTGAACGGCACCCTGAGTTCTAGTTGTCTGTGGAACCTTCTGAACAACCTTCTTTGTAACAACAACAGTCTGACCTGAAGCATTAGTTTGTGTTTCAGTTACAATAACTTCCTGAGTTACTTCTTCGCCAACTTGTACTTCTTCTGTTCCGTCTGCTGGAACCTCTTCACCAGTAATTTCCTCTGAAGGAAGAGTTTCATCTTCAACAGGTGCTGTAGTAGCTGGGTCTCTGTTTGGGTTGTCCCAAATTTGCTCGCCATCTACATTGCCGTCCCATCCAGCAGTCATAAAGTCAATATCAACTATACAACCTGTGAGAGTAAACATCATGACAATGGCAGTTAAGAGAGCTACTATTCTAGACTTATTATTCATACTTTACCACTCCCATAAAAATATAAAATTACATAGTCATTATAAATTATTATTAAATAATTAACAATACATATAATGTACAAATTTTGAACTTTTTCATTGTTGCATAGATATTTTTAGTGTGTTAATATGTTTCGGGAAAAGAAGGTGAGTGAATGCTAGGAAACTTTTTGCTTGTTGGCCAACAGGTCGTAGTTTTATTTATATTGATGATAATAGGAATTATTGCAAATAGGACACACTTATTGAGCAAAGAAGCCGTCTCTGGAATGACAAATGTGGTTTTGTATTTTGTTACACCTTGTGTAATTCTCAATTCCTTTCAAAGAGAGGCAAAGCCTGAACTTGTGTCAGGACTCCTTGAAACAGGTGCTCTTGCAATTCTCATTCATTTGCTAGCTATTTTCTTTGCATCAATCATATTTAATCCAAAAAAAGATGATGAAGCAAACAATAGAATTTACAGGTTTGCAACTGTTTTTTCAAATTGCGGATTTATGTCACTTCCTATAGATGAGGCCCTTTTAGGCGACATAGGAGTATTTTATGGTGCTGTGTTTGTAGCCGTGTTCAATGTAGTGCTGTGGACCTGGGGTCTTGTTACAATGAGTGGCAATATAAAAGAAATTAGCATAAGGAAAATCTTTGTAAATCCTGGTGTTTTGGGAACTGTATTTGGAATTATTATATTTGCATTGGGTATAAAATTTCCACTTATAATTGCTGAACCAATTTCATTTTTGGCATCGCTCAATACACCTGTGCCAATGATTATTATTGGATACTATATTGGTAATTTGACACTAAAGAATTTTACGCAAGACAAGAAACAATATGTTTCTATAGCTTTGAGACTTATTATTGTTCCAGTAATTGCAATTCTAATAATGGCACTTTTGAAAACGGATAAAACAATAATTGCTATTTGTACTATTGCAGCAGGTGCCCCAACGGCCACTGTTACGGCAATGTTTGCAACAAGGTTTAACAGAAATGCTGAACTTGGAGCGGGTATGGTGTCTGTGGCAACACTCTTGTCACTAGTTACCATTCCAGTTTTAGTTGCTCTTGTACAGTTAATATAATAAAAACCCCTACAATCCGAAAGGAGAGTAGGGGTTTTATTTTATACGTTGTAATAATCTGAGTAGTTTACAAGTTCATCAAGCATTTTTGGAAGGTCTTCTGCCATGTTTTCATCTGAGAA
>DCGS01000002.1 GCA_002314645.1 Ruminococcaceae bacterium UBA1772 | reverse complement strand
ATTGCAGTACAGAGAATGAGCTTTGCCTTTGGGCCCTTCTTTGGCTGCTTTAAAAGGTTGTAGTCAACCTTTGCCTTGTACTTACCATAGTACTCAATGTCGTCCTCAGTAAGTCCAATTTTTGCTGCAACATCTCTAATGTGCATAGGGGTTGCTTCTTGAGCAATTTCAATGTCTGATTTGAATGCCATATTGTTTTCCGCCTTTCTGGGTGGTAAAATTTACTATATTAATTGCGAGGTGAGAGAATGAATAAGACTGAACTTAGAACATTCATAAAAGACCAAAAGTCAGGTCTTACGAAAGAAGAAGTTCTAGCATACAGTAAAGTAATTACTGACAAATTCCTTTCTCTCGAGGAATACAATTCCGCCGACACCATTTACACATACATTCCATTCAACACAGAGATAATAACAAACGATATTATTGAACGTTCATGGAAGGATGGAAAAAAAGTAGCCGTTCCTAAAGTAGAAGGGCCCGGCATCATTCAGTTTTATTATATTACTGATTGGGCTTCCCTTCAACCAGGAAGTTACAATATTTTAGAACCAAATACTAATATCCTACAAAAAGCCAATGACACTAACATTTTAATGATTATGCCAGGCCTTGCTTTTGACCGTAACCACAACAGAATTGGCTATGGTGGTGGCTTCTATGACAGGTACATTCAGAAAGCAAATGAAGACAATAAAACTATTAAAAAAATAGCCTTTGCTTACAAATTCCAAGTTGTAGAAACAATTGAAACAGAAGAATTTGATGAAAAGGTAGATATTATTATTACAGAAGATGAAATGATATAAAAAGCTCCCCTACATAGGGGAGCTTTATTTTAATCCTCAAAATATTTAAATGTTGGGAAGTATGAAAGCTTGAAGAGATTGAGTTTATGCATTCTATCAATCTTTTCTTTTGTTTCTGGAACTGGGTCTATTCCACGACGAATGTAGTCGTCAAGTTCTTGGTATGTGAAGCCTAAGTTGTCTTCATCTGTTTTACCACAAAGACCGTCTATTGGTGGCTTCTTTACGAATTTTTCTGGGAGGCCGAGTTCTGTGCCAATGAGTCTTACTTCTTCTACTGTGAAATGAGAAAGAGGGCCAAAGTCGCCGGCACCGTCGCCGTAGCGGGTTGCGTAGCCTACCCAGTCTTCGGAAAGGTTGCAGGTGTTTGCAACTCGGCCGTTATGAGAAGCGGCAACAGCGTAGAGTGTTGTCATTCTAATTCTTGCAGGAAGGTTGAATCTAGTTTGCTGTGTTGGCTCGAAGAGGTCTCCAATTCCCTTGTATACGCCGTCTACAGCATCCTTTATGTTAATTGTGTAGTTCTTAATGTCGAGTATTTTACAGAGTTCAATTGAGTAGTCAATGTCGAACTGTTCACCCTGTGGCATCATTACGCCAATTACTCTGTCTTTACCAAGAGCTTTTACGCAGAGAGCAGCTACAACTGAGCTGTCTTTTCCGCCTGAAATACCCACAATGGCATTACATCCTGGGCCATTTTCTTCGAACCAAGCTCTAATCCATTCTACACATTTTTCTGTTGCGTCTTTAGCATTAAATTCGTACATATTTTCATCCTTCTTTTCTGGGAATTTACGGTTGCTCAGAATATGACCTAATTATATCATAACTAAGTTTAAATACAACTCATTTTATTGCCTTAATATAAGTATTATGATATACTCGTGTATATATTTTTTGAGAGGTGTGGCAAGTGGATATTAAGGTGTCTGACAGAGTAAAACTAAAAAAAGCACATCCATGTGGTGGGAACGTTTTTCTAGTTACTCGTGTTGGTATGGACTTTAAACTTAAATGTGAGACTTGTGGACACGAAGTAATGGTTCCACGTGCCAAGGCCGAGAAAAGCATTAAAGAAATAATCAAGGATGAAGACTGATGACAGAAAAACTATCAAAAGTTGAAGAAAGACTTGAAGCCATAAATGAGCAGTTACAGGACCCTAATGTTGTTTCAGACATGGGAACATACACGGCACTCATGAAGGAACTCAAGCAAATAACTCCAGTTGTTGAGAAATATAGAGAGTATAAAAAGGCATCTGAAACATTTGAGGAGGCTAAAAGTCTTCTTGATGCTGGTGGAATGGATGCAGATTTTAAGGAAATGGTTCAACTTGAATTCGAGGAGTCCAAAGAGGACATGGCTCGAATTTATGAAGAACTTAAAATCCTTCTTCTTCCACGTGACCCGAACGACGACAAGAACGTAATTGTTGAAATTCGTGCGGGTGCAGGCGGTGAAGAGGCAGCACTCTTTGCAAATTCACTTTTCAGAATGTACTCTATGTATGCTGAAATGAAGGGCTATAAAACTGAAATACTCAATGACAATCCAACAGAGCTTGGTGGGTACAAGGAAGTTAGCTTTGAAATAAATGGTGACGGTGCATATTCAAGATTTAAATTTGAATCGGGTGTTCACCGTGTTCAGAGAGTACCAGAGACTGAATCGCAAGGAAGAATACAGACATCTACTGTAACTGTTGCAGTTCTTCCAGAAGCTGAGGATGTTGACTTTGAACTTGACCCTGCGGACATTAAAATTGACGTATTCCGTTCAAGTGGAGCGGGTGGACAGAAGGTAAACAAGACATCTTCAGCCATTCGTGTAACTCACATTCCAACCGGTGTGGTTGTTGAATGTCAGGATGAACGTTCACAGCATAAAAACAAAGATAGAGCTCTTAAAATTCTTCGTTCCAGACTCTATGACGAGGAACTTGCAAAGCACAATGCAGAAATTGCAGGTGAAAGAAAATCACAGGTTGGAACTGGAGACAGAAGCGAAAGAATTAGAACATACAACTTCCCACAGGGAAGAGTGTCTGATCATAGAATTAATCTTACTCTTTACAAAATTGAGGCAATAATGAACGGCGACCTTGATGAACTCATAGACGCACTCATTACTGCAGATACATCTAGAAAACTCTCAGAGGCAAGTGATATTTAGTGGAAACCAAGCTTTTGCAAAACAATAATGCAGACATAAAAACCGCCGGTGAAATTCTAAAAAACGGTGGTCTTGTCGGCATACCTACAGAGACCGTGTACGGTCTTGCTGCAAATGCGCTAAATCCAGATGCTGTAAAGCATATATTTGAAGCTAAGGGTCGTCCACAGGACAATCCTTTAATAGTTCATATTTCTGAGCTTTCGGAAATAGATGACCTTGTGGAATTTGTTCCACCAGTTGTATATGATCTTGCCGAGGCTTTTTGGCCTGGCCCTTTGACTATTATTCTTGAGAAGTCAGAACTAATACCAAGTGTGGTTAGTGGTGGACTGGATACGGTTGCAATTCGCATGCCATCTCACCCAGTTGCAAGAAAAATTATTAAAGCCGCAGGTGTTCCACTTGCAGCACCTTCTGCAAATATTTCTGGTATGCCAAGTCCAACAAGGGCTGACCATGTAATGCATGATATGAATGGGAAAATAGACGCTGTAGTTGACGGCGGAGAGTGTGAGGTTGGTGTTGAATCAACCGTAATTACACTCTGCACAAGAAGACCCAAGCTTCTTAGACCAGGTGGTATAACACCAGATGA
>DCGS01000017.1:12674-18044 GCA_002314645.1 Ruminococcaceae bacterium UBA1772 | reverse complement strand
TTGTAAGTGGTGGTCCAATGCTTGCTGGCCGTGTTGGCGGTAAAAAGACAAGTCTTTCAAGTATGTTTGAGGCCGTTGGTGCATATTCAGCTGGCAAAATTACAGATGAGAAGCTTCTTGAGTTTGAAAAGAAGACTTGCCCTTCTTGTGGTTCTTGCTCAGGTATGTATACTGCAAACTCAATGAACTGCCTTACAGAAGTACTTGGTATGGGTCTTTCAGGAAATGGTACAATTCCAGCTCCATATTCTGCTCGTATTGAACTTGCAAAGCGTGCAGGTATGCAGATTATGGAACTTGTTAAGAAAGATATTAAGCCTCGTGACATTATGACAGAGGACGCAATAAAGAACGCAATTACAGCAGATATGGCACTTGGTTGCTCAACAAACTCAATGCTTCATCTTCCTGCAATTGCAAATGAGTGTGATGTTCCATTCTCTCTTGACATAGTAAATGAAATATCAGAACACACTCCTAACATTTGCCATTTAGCACCAGCAGGTCCTACATACATGGAGGACTTAAACGAAGCTGGTGGTGTTCACGCAGTTCTTAAGGAACTTGCTTCTAGAAACTTAATTAACACAGACGTAATGACAGTTACAGGAAAGACTCTTAAGGAAAACCTTGAGGGTGTAGAGAAGTCTGACAACACTGTTATTCGTGACATTGACAATCCATTTACTCAGACTGGTGGTATTGCCGCACTCTTCGGTAACCTTGCAGAGGATGGCTGCGTTGTAAAACGCGCCGCTGTTGCACCTGAAATGCTTGTCCATGAAGGTCCTGCAAGAGTATTCAACAGTGAAGAAGAGGCAATTAAAGTCATTTATGAGGGTGGAATTAACCCAGGTGACGTTGTAGTAATTCGTTATGAAGGACCTGCAGGTGGTCCTGGTATGCGTGAAATGCTTTCTCCTACATCTGCAATTGCAGGTGCCGGTCTTGACAAGGAAGTAGCACTCATTACTGACGGACGCTTCAGCGGCGCTACAAGAGGTGCTGCCATTGGCCACGTTTCTCCTGAAGCTGCAAATGGTGGACTTATTGCATACGTACATGAGGGAGACATTATTTCAATTAATATCCCTGAATATAAAATTGAGCTTCGCGTTTCAGACGAGGAAATTGCAAAGAGAAAAGCGACTGAATCGCCTCTTGAAAAGACAGATATTACAGGATATCTTAAGCGTTACTCAAAGATGGTTTCTTCTGCAGATAAGGGTGCCATCATCAATAAAAAATAAACCTTAAAAGGAGTGAATAGACAATGGGAATGACTATGTCTCAAAAGATCCTTGCTGCACATGCTGGACTTGATAAGGTTGAAGCAGGTCAGCTCGTTCTTGTTAATTTGGACAGAGTTCTTGGAAACGATGTAACTTCTCCTGTTGCCATTAAAGAATTCAATAAAATGGGTGTAAAAGATGTCTATGATAAGACAAAGGTAACCATGGTAATGGACCATTTTACACCAAACAAAGATATTAAAGCTGCAATTCAGACAAAGACTTGTAGAGATTTCTGCAACGAACTTAGCATTGTAAACTTCTTTGACGTTGGACGCATGGGAATTGAGCATGCGCTTCTTCCTGAAAAGGGACTCGTAGTTTCTGGCGATGTAGTTATTGGTGCAGACTCACACACTTGTACATACGGTGCTCTTGGCGCTTTCTCAACAGGCGTTGGTTCAACAGATATGGCTTGTGGTATGGCTACAGGCAAGGCTTGGTTCAAGGTTCCTTCAGCAATTAAAATCGTACTTACAGGTGAAATGCCTGAGTATGTAAGCGGTAAGGACGTAATCCTTCACATCATTGGTAAAATTGGTGTAGACGGTGCCCTTTACAAGTCAATGGAATACACAGGTGAGGGCGTTAAGAACCTTACTATGGCAGACAGACTTACAATTACAAACATGGCAATTGAAGCTGGTGCTAAGAACGGTATTTTCCCAGTAGATGAAGTAACTCTTCAGTATATTAAAGAACATTCAGATAGAGAGCCTGTTGTATACGAGGCTGACGAAGATGCAGTGTATGATGAAGTACTTGAAGTTAACCTTTCAGAGCTTCGTCCTACAGTTGCATTCCCACACCTTCCTGAAAACACTCGCACAATTGACGAGGTTGGCGAAGTAGTAATTGATCAGGTTGTTATTGGTTCTTGTACAAATGGTCTTTACAAAGACATTAAAGAGGCTGCTGACATTATCAGAGGCCATAAGATTGCTGACAACGTTCGTGCAATCATTATTCCTGCAACACAGGACATTTACCTTCGTCTTATGAAGGAAGGTCTCCTTGCCGACTTCATTGAAGCTGGTTGTGTAGTTTCAACTCCAACATGTGGTCCATGTCTTGGTGGTCACATGGGTATCCTTGCAAAGGGTGAAAGAGCCGTTGCTACAACAAACAGAAACTTCGTAGGTCGTATGGGTGACCCTGAATCTGAAGTATATTTGGCAAGCCCAGCTGTTGCTGCTGCATCAGCTATTGCGGGTAAAATTGCTGCTCCATGGGAGGTAAAGTAAATGATTAGAACAGGTAAAGTAGTTAAATACGGCGACAACGTAGATACAGACGTAATCATTCCAGCAAGATACCTTACAACAGGTGACCCAAAGGAACTTGCAGTTCACTGTATGGAAGACATTGACCTTGACTTCCACAACAAGGTAGAAGACGGCGACATCATGGTTGCAGGCTACAACTTCGGTTGTGGTTCTTCACGTGAGCATGCTCCAATTTCAATTAAGGCTTCAGGCATTTCAATTGTTATTGCTAAGAGCTTTGCTCGTATTTTCTATAGAAACTCAATTAACATTGGTCTTGCAATTGTTGAGTGCCCAGAGGCTGTAGACAAGATTTCAGAGGGTGACAAGGTATCAGTTGACCTTGACACTGGTGTAATTACTGACGAAACAACAGGTGAAAAGTTCCAGGCTGAACCTTTCCCTGAATTCATTCAGCAGATTATTACAAATGGCGGCCTTGTAGAGTCTATTAAGGCTGGAATTATTTAATTGTGAGGAATTAAAAATGGATTTTAATATTGCACTTTTAAGGGGCGACGGAATTGGCCCTGAAATAGTTGACAGTGCTGTAGAAGTACTTAAGGTTGTAGGCGAAAAATACGGCCATAACTTCAATTTCACTCCATACCTCATTGGTGGTTGTGCAATTGATGAAAAGGGCTGTCCACTCCCACAGGAGACAATTGACGGATGCCTTAAGTCTGACTCAGTTCTTCTTGGTTCTGTAGGTGGACCTAAGTGGGATCACCTTCCAGGCGACCAAAAGCCAGAGAAGGGTCTTCTTGGCATTAGAGCAGCCCTTGGTCTTTTCACAAACCTTCGTCCTGCAAAGCTTTATCCTGCACTTAAGGACGCAAGTCCACTTCGTGCTGACATAGTAGAAAACGGCTTTGACATTATGATTGTTCGTGAGCTTACTGGCGGTATTTACTTTGGTGACAGAGGATATCGTGAAGGTAAATATGGCGAAGAGGCATTTGATACAGAATGCTACTCTCCAATGGAAATTGAAAGAATTTGCCGCGTTGCTTTTGAAACAGCAATGAAGAGAGGCAAGAGACTTGCAAGTGTTGACAAGGCAAACGTACTTGAAACATCTCGTCTTTGGAGAAAAATCATCCATGAAATGGCTGCAGAGTATCCAGAGGTTGAGCTTTCTGATGTACTCGTAGACAACTGCGCAATGCAGATTGTTCGTAATCCATCACAGTTTGATGTAATTGTTACAACAAACATCTTTGGTGACATTCTTTCAGATGAGGCTTCTCAGACAACTGGTTCAATTGGTATGCTTCCTTCTGCATCACTTGGTAACACAAAACTTGGTATGTACGAGCCTATCCATGGTTCTGCACCTGATATTGCTGGCAAGAACATTGCAAACCCTATTGCAACAATTCTCTCTGCTGCAATGATGCTCCGTTACTCATTCGACCTCATTGAAGAAGCAGACGCAATTGAGGCTGCTGTAGACAAGTTCTTAAATGACGGTCTTCGTACTGCAGATATTGTTGGTGACAGCGACGTAACTCCTCTTGGAACAACAGAGGTAACAGCTGAAATCATCAAGAGACTTTAAAAAATAAAACACGCTCTGTGAAATTCATAGAGTGTGTTTTTGTGCGTTAAAAAATAAAAATAGGTGTAAGAAAAAATGAAGAATTTAGCGAAGAAACTCGACTCAATTGTTGTTTTTAAAAATGTCAAAGAAAGCCCAGTACTACGTGCTTTTTATACACTTTTAGTCGCTGACTTTGAAAACAGAATTGAGCTCTATGCAGACTTTGTTGCAAACCTTTTTGACTATAATTTTAACTTCACAGAATTCATTGTGGATTCCGTTGTAACAGATGAAAATCAGTATGTTGTTCTCCGCTCTAAGGGAGAGGAAATTCCTGAGGTTCTTTCAGATTGCGTAAAGAATGAAATTTCAATTTTTGATGAAATTTCACGTGTTACCCCTGAGGAACTCAAGCGTTTCATTGGCTATTCAGGTTATCTTCCAAAGTTTGAGAGTGGGTATGAATCGCTCGAAAAAGACAACCTTTTTGATGAATATGAGGCTCGCATTTGTGACATAAATAAGGTGGGCTATGGAATTTATTCGCATAACACTATGTTCCGCTACCTTGACGGTGAAATTGTGCCAGTTAAAACCCCTGACACAACAAACGTCCTTGACCTCTTTGGTTACGAGCGTGAGCGCGGTCTCCTCATAGACAATACAAATGCTCTTCTTGAGGGCAGACCAGCTGCAAACACCCTTCTTGTGGGCGATGCGGGTACGGGAAAATCTTCATCTGTAAAAGCTGTTACAAACCTTCTTTCACACGAAGGTCTTAGACTTATTGAAATTAATAAATCCCAAATTCAAAAGCTTCCTGAAATTATGGATATTATTTCAGAAAACCCACTTAAATTCATAATTTTCATAGATGATCTTTCCTTTAATGCAGAGGATACAAACCTTGGAACACTCAAGGCCATTCTTGAGGGTGGTGCGTCTGCAAATGCCCATAACTGCGTTATTTACGCTACAAGTAACAGACGTCATCTTATAAAGGAAACCTTCTCAGACAGAGAGGGAGACGACATCCACAGACAGGATACAATGCAAGAACAAATTTCTCTCTCAGACAGATTTGGTCTTACAATTCTCTACACCCGTCCATCTAAGCCTCTTTACCTTGAAATTGTACACAACTTGGCTCAGGTTAAAGGCGTAAAAATGGATGAAAATGAACTGGATACAAAAGCTTCTGCATTTGCTCTTCGCAAGGGTGGTTTTTCACCAAGAGCAGCAAAGCAATTTGTTGAAAGTCAAATGTAAA
>DCGS01000017.1:2108-12537 GCA_002314645.1 Ruminococcaceae bacterium UBA1772 | reverse complement strand
AGATTTATCTGTCTTTTGGAGGTGTTTTTCTTGAGAATACTTGGTATTGACCCAGGCTATGCAATTGTTGGTTGGGGTGTTGTAGATTACGAGAAGAACAAGTTCCATGTGGTTGACTATGGTGCCATAACAACTGAGGCAGGAACTCCATTTCCAGAACGACTTAACATAATTTACGAGGATATGAAATATATTCTACAGCGAACAAATCCAGAGGCCATGTCTATGGAAAAGTTGTTCTTTCAGAATAACGCTAAAACAGCCATTGACGTTGCGCAGGCAAGGGGCGTTTTAATGCTGGCCGCAAGGCAGTGTGGAGTGGATGTTTTTGAATACACTCCACTTCAAGTAAAGCAGGGCGTCACAGGGTATGGCCTTGCTGAGAAAAAGCAAATTCAGGAAATGACAAAGACCATACTTGGTCTTGAGAAAATTCCAAAGCCTGACGACACGGCTGACGCACTTGCAATGGCAATATGCCACGCACACTGTAACGGTGTGCTGTCAACACCATCAACAACAGGCAACGGTTTTGGTAAAAGAGATGCAGAAGCACTTGAAATGGTAGATGGAATTATTCGCGTAGGAAAACGAATCCTTAAGGAACGAAAGGGTATTTGATATGTTTTACAGCATTACTGGTGAAATCGTTTATTCAGATACAAACACTGTAGCAGTACAGTGCGGTGGTGTAGCATTCTCATGTAACGTTACATTCAACACAATTAGAAAAATTGGACCAGTTGGTTCAGAGGTTACTCTTTACACTTACCTCAATGTTAAAGAGGACGCTCTTGACCTCTTTGGTTTTTATGAAAAGTCAGAACTAGATATGTTTAAAATGCTCATTTCAGTCTCTGGAGTTGGTCCAAAGGCTGGACTTGCAATTTTATCAGAGCTTGAACCATCTCAACTTGTAATGTGCATTGCAACAGGTGACTTCAAGACAATTACAAAGGCTCAGGGCGTTGGCCCTAAGGTTGCACAAAGAGTTGTACTTGAACTTAAAGACAAGATTGCAAAGAATATGACCGCGGCTTCAGCAGCGGAGGACTTTAAGGCGGCAGCGGCTGCTACTGCAAACATTGGACAGTCAAATGTTTCAGAAGCAGTAAGTGCTTTGGTATCCCTTGGATACAGCCAGTCTGAAGCGTCTATTGCAGTAGGCAAGTGTGAACCAACACTTGGCACAGAAGAGCTTGTTAAACAGGCACTCAAAAAACTAATGTAAGAAGGTGACCTCCTTGATTACAAATTTCTCAGATGAAATGGATTTCGAGAACAGACTCGTAACTCCTGAATACAGTGAGTCAGACGACTCCTCCTTGGAGGTTTCTCTTAGACCACGTACTTTGAATGACTACATAGGTCAGGAAAAAGTAAAGGAAAACTTGAAAATATACATGGACGCTGCAAAGGGCAGAGGGGAAGCAATGGACCACGTACTTCTTTATGGCCCTCCAGGACTTGGTAAAACAACCCTTGCAGGAATTATTGCTGCGGAAATGGGAGTGGACATTAGAGTTACATCTGGTCCAGCCATTGAAAAGCAGGGTGACCTTGCAGCGCTCCTTACAAACTTAAACGACGGCGACGTTTTGTTCATAGACGAAATACATCGCCTTTCAAGACAGGTTGAAGAAATCCTTTACCCTGCAATGGAGGACCACGCCATAGACATTATCATAGGCAAGGGTCCATCGGCTCGCTCTATTAGACTTGACCTTCCAAGGTTCACCTTGGTAGGTGCAACAACAAGAGCAGGACAACTCACAGCTCCACTTCGTGACCGCTTTGGCGTTATCCTTCGTCTTGAACTTTATACACCAGACGAGCTCGCCGACATTGTTAAGCGCTCAGCAACAGTTCTCGGCACCTCAATAGAGGATGACGGTGCACTTGAAATTGCATCTCGATCAAGAGGAACACCTCGTATTGCAAACAGACTTCTTAAAAGAGCAAGAGACTTTGCTGAAGTAATGGGCAACGGCATTATTACAAAAGAGTCAGCAGGTCTTGCACTTTCAAGAATGGAAATAGATCCTTTAGGACTCGACAACATAGACAGACTTCTTCTTTCAGCAATGATAAAGAACTACAACGGTGGCCCTGTTGGTCTTGAAACAATAGCCGCTGCCATTGGCGAAGAGGCAATAACCATTGAGGACGTTTACGAACCATACCTTATGCAAATTGGTTTCCTTTCAAGAACTCCTCGTGGTCGTGTTGTAACCCCTGCAGGTTACAGGCACCTTGGCATTGAAATGCCAGGCGAAAACTCAAATTCAACTCAAATGAAAATAGATATTTAAGGAGAACATTTTATGGGTAGACTTTTTGGTACAGATGGCGCACGTGGTGTTGCTAATACTGAACTCACTAGTGAACTCGCAATGAAAATTGGTCGTGCAGCAGCAATGGTTTTAACAGATGCTGAGCACTCAAGACCAAAGGTTCTTATTGGAACAGATACACGTCTTTCAGGAGACATGCTTAAGGCTGCACTTGCAGCAGGACTTTGCTCAGTAGGTGCAGACGTATTAGTCCTTGGTGTTGTTCCAACTCCAGCAGTAGCTTACCTTGTTAAAGAATATGGATACGACGCAGGCATCATGGTTTCTGCAAGCCACAATCCATATGAATACAACGGCATTAAAATCTTCCAGGGCGATGGATACAAGCTTCCAGACGCACTTGAAGAAGAAATAGAAGCAATCATTCTTGACGAGACAAAGGTTCCACCTAAAAAGACAGGTGCTGAACTTGGTCGTTGCAGAAGAGCAAGTTCAGCTCAGGCTGACTACATAAAGCACATCCTTACAACCTCTGAATACCGTTACAACGGTATGAAGGTTGCTCTTGACTGTGCTAATGGTTCAGCTTCAACAACAGCTGAAAAGCTTTTTGAATCGCTCGGCTGTGACTGCTACATTATGGGCTGTGAGCCAAATGGTGAAAACATAAACGACAACTGCGGTTCAACACACGTTGAAAGTCTTCAAAAGTTCGTTCTTGAGAACAAGTGTGACGTAGGATTCGCATTTGACGGTGACGCAGACAGACTTATTGCTGTAGATGAAAACGGTAACGTAGTTGACGGTGACAAGATTATTGCTCTTTGCGCACTCGACATGAAGGAGACAGGACGTCTTAAGAATGACACAGCCGTTGTTACAGTAATGAGTAACATGGGATTCTTCAAGTTTGCTGAAGAAAACGGAATCCACTGTGAAAAGACAAAAGTTGGCGACCGTTACGTTCTTGAAAACATGAGAGAGAACGGCCACATTATTGGTGGTGAGCAGTCAGGACACGTTATCTTCCTTGACTATGCAACAACTGGTGACGGCCAGCTTACAGCAGTTCAAATTCTCCGTGCAATTAAGAGAACAGGAAAGAACCTTTCTGAACTTGCATCTGTTATGGAAATCTTCCCACAGGTTCTTAAAAACGTACGCGTTTCTAACTTCGGTAAGGCAAGATTTAACGACGACGAAGAAATTAAGATTGCAATAAAAGAAGCAGAGGCAGAGCTTGGCGACACAGGACGCGTTCTTGTTCGTGTATCTGGCACAGAGCCACTTGTTCGTGTAATGCTTGAAGGCAAGGATGAAAAGCAAATTGACAGACTTGCTGATGAAATTGTTGCAGTAGTAAAAGATAGACTTATCTAAATGAGGTGAACCCGTTGAGGGCAACAAAAGATTGGAAGGATTACGAGCTCCTAGATTCATCTTCTGGTGAAAGACTTGAACGTTGGGGCAACGTAACACTTATTAGACCTGACCCACAGGTAATATGGAAAACTCCAAAAACACATCCTGCTTGGAAAAAGGCGGATGCAAGATACCACCGCTCACAAAAGGGTGGCGGACAGTGGGAAGTGTATAAGAACTTCCCAGATGAATGGGATATTTCCTACAAGGATTTAAAATTCAAAATTAAGCCAATGGGCTTTAAGCACACAGGTCTTTTCCCAGAGCAGGCAGTTAACTGGGACTACCTCCGTGAGGTAATCCGTAACGCCAAAGCAGAGGGAAGAGACGAAATAAAGGTGCTCAACCTTTTTGCATACACAGGCGGTGCAACTGTTGCCGCTCTTTCTGAAGACGCACACGTTGTACACGTTGACGCTTCCAAGGGAATGGTTCAGTATGCAAAGGAAAACGTTGCGTTGTCTGGCTTTGCAGACAGACACGTAAGGTACCTTGTAGACGACTGCGTCAAGTTTGTACAACGTGAAATTAGACGCGGCAACAAGTACGACATCATAATAATGGACCCTCCGTCATACGGCAGAGGTCCAGGTGGAGAAATCTGGAAGCTTGAAGATACAGTTTACGATTTTGTAGAGCTTACATCGCAGGTTTTATCTGATGATCCACTCATGGTTTTAATAAACTCATACACAACAGGACTTTCACCGTCAGTTATGAATTACATTCTTGGAAGCTTAATTGTTCCAAAGTTCGGTGGGCATGTTTCTTGTGATGAAATTGGTCTTATGACCACAAACACAGGGCTTCATCTTCCTTGTGGTGCATCTGCAATCTGGCAAAAATAAAAGGAGTCTTTATGGAAGAAATACTTAAGTTTGACAATGTCAGTTTTTCTTATGACGAAATAACTGAAGACACAAGTAGAACTGAATATGCAATTAGAAATGTGTCTCTTTCCATTAAAACTGGTGAGTACGTTGCAGTGCTTGGTCACAACGGTTCTGGAAAATCTACATTTGCAAAGCTTTGCAATGGAATTTTAGTTCCAGATGAAGGACAGGTTTTAGTAAACGGTCTTAGTACTCACAACCCATCAGACGATGAAACTGAGAATTTGGAACACATTATGAAAATTCGCAAGGATGTAGGCATGGTATTCCAAAATCCAGATAACCAGATTGTTGCAACAATTGTTGAAGAGGACGTTGCATTTGGTCCAGAGAATTTAGGTGTAGATCCACTTGAAATTAGAAAAAGAGTTGATGAGTCGCTCAAGGCTGTCGGTATGTATGAATACCGCGGACACGAGCCACACAAGCTTTCTGGCGGACAAAAGCAAAGGGTCGCAATTGCAGGAATCCTTGCAATGCAACCAAGATGTCTTGTCCTTGATGAATCTACCGCCATGCTTGACCCACGCGGCAGACGTGAGGTAATGAACACCGTTCGCAAGCTCCACGACGACCTTGGAATGACAGTAGTATTCATTACTCACTTCATGGACGAAGCGGTAACAGCAGACAGAGTTGTTGTCATGGACAAGGGTCACGTAATTATGGACGGAACACCAAAAGAGGTCTTTAAGAATGCTGAAAGGCTTAGAGAGGTTGGCCTCGACGTTCCACAGGCAACAGAATTTTCAATTGAACTTTCAAAGATTGGACTCAATGTTCCAACAGATACACTTAACACAGACGAGTGTGTAGAAGCACTCAGCGCTCTTTTGGAGGAGTAATTAATGGCAATACTTAAAACTGAAAATTTAACATATTGCTACTCCACGGGCACACCGTTTGAGGTTACTGCACTGGATAACGCCAACATTGAAATAGATGATGGCGAACTTGTTGCAGTAATTGGTCATACAGGTTCAGGAAAGAGCACACTCATTCAGCACTTCAACGGTCTTTTAAAGCCTACAAGTGGTAAGGTCCTAGTAGACGGAAAAGACATTTGGGAAAGTAAGGCGTCCCTCAGAGAAGCAAGATTCAAGGTTGGACTTTGTTTCCAATATCCTGAGTATCAGCTTTTTGAAGAGACCTCATACAAGGACATTGCATTTGGTCCAAAGAACATGAAGCTCTCTGAAGAGGAAATAGATAGACGCGTTAGAAAAGCTGCCGAGTTCGTTGGAGTAACAGACGACATGCTAGAGCGTTCTCCTTTTGACCTTTCAGGAGGAGAAAAGAGACGTGTTGCAATTGCTGGTGTAATGGCAATGGAACCTAAAATCTTAATCCTTGATGAACCAACATCAGGACTTGACCCAAAGGGTAGGGACAAGATTTTAGGTCTTATAAAAGAATACAGACAAGAAACTGGCAGTACTGTAATGATTGTTTCTCATAGTATGGAGGACGTTGCAAAAATCGCCACAAAGGTTCTTGTAATGAATTCTTCTAAGGTTATGTCTTATGACACAGTAGACGAGACATATAAACGCGCAGATGAAATTATGCAGATGGGACTAGATGTTCCACAGATTACTAAAATATTCATGGGTCTACATGAGAAAGGATTCCCAGTTCGCACAAACATCTACACCGTAGAACAGGGTATAGAGGAAATAAAGCGAATTCGCGGACAGGTGAACGGCCTATGATGAAGGATATTACAATAGGACAATATTTCCCTGGAAATTCTGTTATTCACAGAATGGATCCAAGAATGAAACTAGTTCTAACATTTCTTTATATAATTGTAATTTTTGTTTGTAAGAATTTTTATTCTTTAGGCGCTATGGTGTTTGCATTAGTACTTATGGTGCTCTTTTCACAAATACCAGTTAAGACAATCCTAAAGAGTGTAAAGCCAATATTTATCATCATTGTCTTTACCGCCATTCTTAATGTTCTTTACACAACAAATGGCACAATTCTTTTCGAGTGGAAATTCATCCACATTTCAACAGGCGGTATTTATACCGCAGTCTTTATGGTTATAAGAATTATCAGTCTTGTAGTTGCAAGTTCTCTTTTAACTTACACTACATCGCCAACACTTATAACAGATGCTATTGAACGACTTCTTTCTCCTCTTAAGTTCATGAGAAACAGCGTTCACACAATAGCAATGATGATGACAATTGCTCTCAGATTCATTCCTACATTAATTGAGGAATTTGACAAAATTACAAGTGCACAAAAGGCAAGAGGTGCCGACCTTGAAACAGGAACACTTGTTGAAAGAGCAAAAGCACTTATTCCAATTTTCATACCGCTGTTTATAACATCTTTCAGACGTGCATACGAGCTTGCTTATGCAATGGAATGCAGATGTTACCACGGTGGTGAGGGACGTACAAGAATGAAACAAATGAAGCTTCACGGCTTTGACGTTGTTGGACTCGTATTTATGGTTGTAGTTACAGCAGGCGTTGTTTCACTCAACATTGTATTTCCACATTTAATCTAATTTTTGAGGGTATCTGGATGCGAAATATTCTTCTAGAGTTAAAATACTTAGGAACTGAATATCATGGCTGGCAGGTTCAAGACAACGCACATACGGTTCAAGAGGAACTTCAAAATGCAGTTGAACTCATCCTTTCAAAGAGGGAGCCTATAACAGGCTGTTCTCGCACAGATGCAGGCGTACATGCAAATATGTACTGCTGCACACTTAGAACGGAAAGTGAAATTGAATGCTACAAGCTTCAAGGCGCACTCAATGCAAAGCTTCCACCAGACATTTCCGTCGTTGACTGCAAGGACATGCCGGAGGACTTCCATCCAAGATACAGCTGTACTGCAAAGCAGTATAAGTACAAAATATATAACCAATCAGCAAGAAACCCTTTCTATGAGGGACGTGCTCTTCACTACAGACCAAAAATTGACGTTGAGTTCTTAAATGAGCAAGCAAAGGACTTCATTGGAACATACGACTTCACAAGCTTCTGCTCAATAAAGACAGACATAGAGGACACCGTTAGAACCGTTTACAATGCTTCAGTAACTGTTGAAGATGACCTTGTGGTTTTCACAGTTGTTGCAGATGGTTTTCTTTACAACATGGTCAGAATAATGGTTGGAACTCTTCTCTTTATTTCAGAGGGGAAGAGGGCTGAGGGAAGCATAAAAGAAATAATTGAAAAAAAGGACCGCAAGGCAGCGGGTATAACTGCAAAAGCATGTGGTCTCTATCTAGATAAAGTTTATTATGGAGGTGATTTTGTTGGCTGAGCAAGGAACTACTAAGAAACGAAAGTTTAAGTTTAAGTTAAGAAAAAGTCATATAATTGCATTACGAGTAGCATTAGTAGTATTAGTAATACTAGTTCTCTTCTTTATGGCGGCTGAAACACTTGGACTTGCTTCAGTTTCCAAAATCAATGACAACGTAAGGTCCTTCTTTACAAGCCTTACACCAGGCGAGGGTTATCCATACAAGATAAACTCAAGCTCAGTTCGTCAAATGGATGTACTTAACGGAAACATCTTTGTTTTGACAAATGGCGAAACAATGTCTCTTGATTCAACCGCTAAGGTTGTTAAAAATGCAAGCCATACATATTCAACTCCAGTTATGTCAATAAATAACGGAAAGGCAATTGTCTTCAACAGAGACGACAACCGTTACAGAGTTGAAAATAGAACAGAGACTCTCTACACGGGAGAAACTGCTACTACTGAAAAAATCATTACATGCGCAATAGGCAAAAGCGGAAATATAGCAATTGCCACCACGTGCGATTCAGCCGTTTCTAAGCTTTCAGTGCTAAACAACAATTACAAAAAAGAGGTTTATGCTTGGAAGTGTGCAAGTGACAGCATTATTGCCGTTTCTCTTTCAGATAATGGCAAGTACGCTGCAGTTGCAGTAATTGGTGCAAGAGACGGTGAAATCTTCTCAAAAATCTATATTTTTGATTTTGAATATCAAGATCCTGTTTCAACATTTGAATATCCAGGAACAGCCATAATAGATTTGAACTTTGTTACCAATAATAAGGTTGTTGCAATAGGTGACAACTTAATTTCATTCATAGATGACTTAGACGAAAAAGAGGATAAATCGTACGAGTCAAATACATTGTCAAATTACTGCTTCGCAGAGGATGGCACAACAGTATTAGTACTTTCAGAGTACGGCAGTACTAACTCACAAATTCTTACATCTTATACAAAGAGTTTCGGTGTTGCCTTTGAAGAGAAGCTTACAAGCTCTGTAAAATCCATTCATGCAGCAAATTCAAGAGTATCCGTTTTACTTGATGGTGAGGTTTTAGTTTACAAAGGTAACGGAAAGTTATACAAGGATTATGTTACAGAATCAAACGCAATTTCAGTGTTTAACATAGGAAAGAATACCTATGTGTATTCAATGGGTAAAATTAGTAAATGTACGGAAACTAAGTAGGAGGTATTTATGAGTAACGTTAAAGGTTATGAAACCTTAAAAGAACAGTTCATGAAAATGAATGACAATGCTCTTACAATTCCAAACATTCTTTCCCTGTTTAGAATTATTGTAATTCCATTTTTTGTATTCTTTTTCCTTTCAGGCAACTATGTCGTTGCAGTTTCAATCATTTTCATTTCAGGTCTTACAGACCTCTTTGATGGAAAGATTGCAAGACACTTTAATCAAATTAGTGAACTTGGAAAACTGCTTGACCCTGCTGCAGATAAGTTGACTCAGGTAACTGTATCATTTACTTTCTTTATGCACTATGCAGGTTTAGAAGATAAGAAAATGAGAATGTTCAGCTATATTTTCTTACTGTTCATTATTAAAGATATTTTAATGATTGTTGGAAGCTTTGTTCTTTTGAGCCTTGACATTGTTCCAAGATCTGCAATTATATTTGGAAAAATTGCAACAATGTTATTCTATTTGGTAATGGGAACATTAATGTTGTTTAGTCCAACATTTGGAGTGTTTAGTAGATACTTTAGATACTCAAGCAATACAATTATTGTTTTAGTCTCAATTTCGGCTTTTAGTGCACTCCTGGCATTCTGTTCGTATATGCCACACACTATAAAAAATCTAAAAGCACGTAAAGGTAAAGGTTAAGGTAAGTTTATGAAACAGATGGTATGCACAAAATGTAAAAAGAATCCTGCTGTCGTTTTCATTTCCAAAATTGAAGGGGATAAAAATGCTTCAGAGGGTTATTGCCTTAAATGTGCAATGGAACTTAATATTGGTCCAGTAAAACAGATGATGGAAAGTATGGGCATTAGCGAAGAAGATGTGGATTCTGTATCTGAGCAGTTCAATACTCTTATGGGCTTCAATGAGGACGAGGACTTTGAAGAGGGCGGCGCTCCTTCAATGCCTTCACTTTCATCTCTTTTTGGCGCTCTTGGCGGAGATGGCGACAGCCCATTCTCACTCTTTGGTGGCATGAAGAAGCCTTCAAGCGAAGACGAAGAGCCAGTCGACGATGAAAATGATGACGGCAAGAAAAAGCGCCGTAAGAAGCGCGGAGAAAAGGGCGACCGTAAAAAGCGTAAATACCTCGGTCTTTACTGTACAGACCTTACAGAGAAGGCTAGAGATGGCAAAATAGACCGTATTATTGGTCGTGACAACGAAATAAGTCGTGCAGTACAAATTCTCTGCCGTAGATCAAAGAACAACCCATGCCTTATTGGTGAGCCGGGTGTAGGTAAAACTGCCATTGCAGAAGGCCTTGCTCTTAAAATTGCAGCAGGTGATGTTCCTGCAAAGCTCAAGGACAAGGAAATCCACCTTCTTGA
>DCGS01000017.1:0-2037 GCA_002314645.1 Ruminococcaceae bacterium UBA1772 | reverse complement strand
CTTGTAGAAGAGGTTAAAAATGAGGGTAATATTATCCTCTTTATAGATGAGGTTCATAACCTTGTTGGTACAGGTGACTCTGACGGTACAATGAACGCTGCCAATATCTTAAAGCCAGCTCTTTCAAGAGGCGAAATCCAGGTTATTGGTGCAACAACATTTACTGAATACAGAAAGCACATTGAAAAGGATGCTGCTCTTGAGCGTCGCTTCCAACCAATTAAAATTGAAGAGCCTTCAATTGAGCAGACATATGAGGTTCTTGTTGGTATTAAGTCATACTATGAGGACTACCACAGAGTACAAATTTCAGACAATCTTGTTCATAGAGCAGTTGTTCTTTCTGAAAGATATATTACAGACAGATTTTTACCAGATAAGGCAATTGACCTTCTTGATGAGGCTTGCACATGTGCAAACCTTAAAAATAAGGCAATTTCTGAATCTGAAATTGCTGAAAAGAAGCTTTTAGATTTAAAGGCAGACCTTGAAGACTTAGAAGCTGAAACAGAAAATCCTGACTATGAAGAGCAGGCAAAGCTTAAGGCTGAAATTATTGCCATGGAAACAAACCTTCCTGAAATCCAGGAGAAGGCAAAGGATAACCAGGTAACAGAAGAGGACCTTGCAAAGGTAATTCAGCTTTGGACAGGCATTCCAGCATCTAAGGTTATTGAATCTGACCTTAGAAAGCTTGCAAACCTTTCAGAGAATCTTAAGAAGAAGGTTAAGGGACAGGATGAGGCTGTAGAGGCTGTTGCCGCTGCAGTTAAGAGAAGCCGCGTTCAAATTAACACAAGACGTAGACCTTCGTCATTCATTTTCGTTGGACCTACAGGTGTTGGTAAAACAGAGCTTGTAAAGCAGCTTGCAAATGAACTCTTTGACACACCAGAAACTCTTATTAGACTCGACATGTCTGAGTTTATGGAAAAGCACAGTGTTTCAAGAATTATTGGTTCACCTCCAGGATATGTAGGATATGATGAGGCAGGTCAGCTTACGGAAAAGGTTAGACGTAAGCCATACTCTGTAATTCTCTTTGATGAAATAGAGAAGGCACATCCAGACGTTATGAACATCCTTCTTCAAATCCTTGATGAAGGTAAAATTAACGATGCACAGGGTAGAACAGTAAACTTTGAAAATACAGTTATTGTAATGACCTCAAATGCGGGTAGCGAGCGCAAGGACGGCGCTTTAGGCTTTGCTCGCTCACAGACCGATGCAACAACTGAAAGGGCAATGAAGGGCCTCAAGGACTTCCTTAGACCTGAATTCCTTGGCCGTGTAGATGAAATTGTCGTATTCAAGGATCTTTCAGAAGAAAACTATGAGGAAATTGCAATTCTCATGCTTTCAGAACTCAACGAGCCTTTGAAGGACAAGGGTATAGATTTTGTATACGACGAAAATGTTCCAAAGACAATTGTATCCAAGATGGATTCAAACGTTAGGGGAGCAAGAGACCTTCGCAACGTAATTAGACGTAACATTGAAAACAAAATTGCAGACATTATTATTGATGCAGACGGCACAATGGTAACCAAAATTTCTGTTTCTGTAGACGGTGAAGAACTCGTTGTTAAGTCTATATAAATATATATAAAATACTATTAAATAAAATATAATTTTCTATTGACAGTCGGCGGTGCTTATGTTAGAATAATCACCGTCGTGAAGATGCAGGTGTAGTTCAATGGTAGAATGTCAGCCTTCCAAGCTGAACACGTGGGTTCGATTCCCATCACCTGCTCCATTTTTTTTGTACATACGCGCTGATAGCTCAGCTGGATAGAGCATCTGCCTTCTAAGCAGAGGGTCGGGGGTTCGAGTCCCTCTCAGCGCGCCATATGGTGGATGTAGCTTAGTTGGCCTAAAGCGCCAGTTTGTGGCACTGGAGATCGTGGGTTCGAATCCCATCTTCCACCCCACAAGAAAGCACCTCTTAGTAGGTGCTTTTTTCATAATGGAGTGTAGCCAAGGGGTAAGGCAAGGGACTTTGACTCCCTCATTCGTAGGTTCAAATCCTGCCAC
>DCGS01000050.1 GCA_002314645.1 Ruminococcaceae bacterium UBA1772 | reverse complement strand
CAAAGAACAGCCTGCTCACCGAAGAGGTCTGTTTCTGTTTCTGTTCTGAAGTTTGTTTCAAGAACACCAGCTCTTGCACCACCAATTCCAAGTGCATAAGCAAGACCAATGTCAAGAGCGTCGCCTGTAGCGTCCTGCTCAACAGCAACAAGGCAAGGTACACCCTTACCAACCTGGTACTCTGAACGTACTGTGTGGCCAGGTCCCTTAGGAGCAACCATAATAACGTTTACATCCTTTGGAGGCTTAATGCATCCGAAGTGGATGTTGAAACCGTGAGCAAATGCAAGAGTTTTACCTGCTGTGAGGTTTGGCTCAATGCTCTCCTTGTAAAGCTTTGCCTGAAGTTCATCGTTAATAAGAATCATGATAACGTCAGCAGCCTTTGCAGCGTCTGCAGCTGTCATAACTTTAAGGCCAGCATCCTCAGCCTTCTTCCAGCTCTTTGAGCCTTCATAAAGACCAACAACAACGTTTACGCCTGACTCGTGAAGGTTGAGTGCATGAGCGTGACCCTGTGAACCGTAACCAATGATTGCTACTGTCTTTCCGTCAAGTCTTGAAAGGTCGCAATCCTGCTGATAGAAAATTCTGTTTGCCATAATTATGTCTCCTTTTTTATTGCCATTTCAGTAATATGAAAATAGTTTAATATTTTTTATTAATTAGTTCAACACTTTAATGCGATAAATTACAACTTTTTTATAAGTTTTTTGCCAAATTAGTTTACATCTGGCATATCAAGCATACTTCCGCCGCCCTTTTGAAGAGCAACAACACCTGTACGGCACATTTCAATAATGCCACAAGGCTTAATAAACTCAATGAATGCATCAATTTTTGAAGAAGGACCTGTAACCTCAATACAGAGGGCATCTACTGAGTAGTCAACAATTTCTGCATGGAAAATATCAACTGCTGAAAGAATTGTCTGATTGTGAGTCTGATCATTCTTAATCTTAATAAGCATGAGTTCTCTTTCAAGAGCTGTTGTCTCATCAAGAACTTCAACCTTCTTAACGTTGTAGAGCTTACGAAGCTGGTTGAGCATTTGAGCCTTTGCGTAGCCGTCACCACTCATTGTAATTGTAATACGTGAGTATTCAGGCGATTCAGTTACACCAACAGTAAGTGCGTCAATGTTAAATCCACGTCTTGTGAACATACTTGTTACACGAGAAAGAACACCGTACTTATTGTCAACATAAACAGCAATTACAAATCTGTTGTCCTCGTTATAGTAACCCATTAGCACTCACCGCCTTTCGGAGTTGATGTAATCATATCATCAATTGCTCCTCCTGGAGGAAGCATAGGAAGAACGAATTCATCCTTGTCTATTTTACAGTCAATAATGTTGACACCGTCTGAGTTGTAAGCATCTTTAAATGCTTTTCTAAACTCGTCAACAGTTGTAGCAACTGTACCCTTAGCACCAAATGCCTCGGCAAGCTTTACATAGTCAACATATCTGTCCTTAAGGTCAGTATTTGAATAGTGTTCATCAAAGAAAAGTGTCTGCCACTGACGAACCATTCCAAGAACCTTGTTATTCATAACAACAATTGTAAGAGGAACCTTGAAGGTTACTGCTGTTACAAGTTCATTTAAGTTCATACCAAATGAACCGTCACCAGTTACAAGAACTGTCTTCTTACCTGTGGCTGTTGCTGCACCAATTGCTGCACCCATACCAAAGCCCATAGTACCAAGTCCACCACTTGAAATGAATGTTCTTGGAGTACTAACGTTTAAGAACTGTGCAGTCCACATTTGATGCTGACCTACGTCTGTAGCAACAACTGTGTCACCATCTTTAATGAGGTTAATTTCATTTATTAATGCGTTTGGTGTAAGGCCTACACCTACGTCTGTTGTTTCAGCCTCCTGCTCACGGAGCATTCTAACTGTATCCATCCACTTTGGACGCTCTTTCTTTTCAACTTCATTAATGAGCATGTCAAGTGTTACAGAAAGGTCTCCACGAATACCGAGCTGAGCCTCAACGTTTTTACTAATTTCAGCAAAGTCAACATCAATGTGAATAATGTCTGCTTTTCTTGCGAACTTAGATACGTTACCTGTTGCTCTGTCACTGAAACGTACACCAATTGCAATAATTACGTCTGCAGTATTCTGAGCCATTGAAGATGCATAATGACCATGCATACCTTCCATTCCAAGGAAACGAGGCTCATTTGTTGGGATTGCAGAAATACCCATAAGTGAGCATCCAATTACACCATCTATTTTCTCTGCAAGCTCTAAAACCTGCTTTGAAGTGTTAGATGAAATAACACCGCCGCCTATGTAAATGTAAGGTCTCTTCTTACCGTTGATAATTTCAGCAGCACGCTTTACCTTTTCAGGCTTTGGCATAACTGTTGGGAACTTTTCAACAATTGGCTTTCTTTCATATTCAGCAAAGGAAATTTGAATATCCTTTGGAATATCTACAAGTACAGGTCCTGGTCTTCCTGATGTTGCAATTTGAATTGCCTCACGAATTGTGTCGGCAAGATCATTTACATCATGTACAAAGAAGTTGTGCTTTGTAATAGGAAGAGTAATACCTGTAATATCTATTTCCTGGAAGCTGTCCTTACCAATAAGGTTTTGTGGTACGTTTCCAGTAATAGCAATAAGTGGAACTGAGTCAAGCATTGCTGTAGCAATACCTGTAACAAGGTTTGTAGCGCCAGGACCAGAGGTTGCAATAACAACACCTACACCGCCTGTTGCTCTAGCATAACCGTCAGCAGCATGAGCAGCACCCTGCTCATGAGCTGTTAAAATATGGTTGATTTTATCTTTATATTCATAGAGAGCATCATAGAGGTTAATAACCTGACCACCAGGATATCCAAAAACATCTTTTACGCCCTGTTCAATTAATGTCTCTACTACTATTTGTGAACCAGTAAGTTTCATTATGTCACATCCCCAAGTGCAATTTATTAGTCCATGAGAAGTCTGTTAATTGCACTGACAAGAGCCTTAATTGAAGAAACAATAATATCTGTGTGTTCACCTACACCAAATACGTGCTTTCCTTCAACATTCTTAATTCCAACATAACAAACAGCCATTGAGTCTGTCTTTTCTGAAATGGCATGCTCGTTGTAGCTCTCGAGTGTATATACTTCTCCAATAACTGACTTGATTGCGTTACTTACAGCATCAAGTCTACCATTACCGTCTCCGACGACTGTCTTTTCCTCGCCAGCGTATGTCACTCGAACAGTAGCTGTAATTGTCTCGTCTTCATTCTGTACGAAGTGCGATTCAAGCACTTTAAGAGTAGAGTCAATATTTACATATGCCTTCTTGAAAATATCAAATACTTCATTTGGCTGAAGTTCTCTGTGTTCGTGGTCTGAAACATCCTTAACCATGTAGCCGAAGTCTTCCTTCATCTTCTTTGGAAGAACATAGTTAAACTGAGTTTCAAGAATATAACCAATACCGCCCTTACCAGACTGTGAATTAATTCTAATTACGTCTGCGTCATAGTCACGGCCTACGTCTGTTGGGTCAATTGGAAGATAAGGAACTGTCCAAATGTTAGTGCCCTTTTCTTCTCTATATTTCATTCCCTTTGCAATAGCATCCTGATGTGAGCCACTGAATGCTGAGAATACAAGCTGACCTGCATAAGGTGAACGCTCGTTTACAGTCATTCTAGTTACCTTCTCATACACTTCAACAAGTGCAGGAATGTCTGAGAAGTCAAGCTCTGGATCTACGCCCTGAGAATACATATTCATACCAATTGTAATAATATCTGCATTACCAGTTCTTTCACCGTTGCCGAAGAGTGTTCCCTCAACGCGGTCAGCGCCTGCAAGAATACCCATTTCCGTGTCGGCTACGCCACATCCACGGTCATTGTGTGGATGAAGAGAAATGATAACGCCATCTCTATAATTAAGGTTTTTATGCATGTACTCAATTTGGTTAGCATAAATGTGAGGCATTGAATGCTCAACAGTTACAGGGAGGTTATAAATAACCTTATTTTCTGGAGTTGGCTTCCAGATTTCAGATACAGCATTACATACTTCTAAAGCATATTCTGGCTCAGTACCTGTAAAGCTTTCTGGAGAATACTCGAAACGAATATTACCCTTAGCCTGCTCCTTATACTTTTGGCAAAGAATTGCACCATCAATTGCAATTTGCTTTATTTCTTCCTTACTCTTTCTAAATACCTGTTCACGCTGTGCAACAGATGTTGAGTTGTAAAGATGTACAATTGCATTCTTGCAGCCTTCAAGAGCCTCAAAAGTCTTCTTAATGATATGCTCTCTTGACTGAGTTAAAACCTGAATTGTTACATCGTCTGGAATCATATTGTTTTCAATAAGTGTTCTGCAGAATTCATACTCTGTTTCAGATGCAGCTGGGAAACCAATTTCAATTTCCTTAAATCCTACATCTACGAGAACCTTCCAGAATTCAAGTTTCTCTTCAAGACTCATTGGAATAATAAGTGCCTGGTTACCATCTCTAAGGTCAACGCTACACCATGTTGGAGCCTTTTCAATATATTCTTTCTTAGCCCAATCCATTGTAACTACTGGAGGTTGGTGGAATTGTCTTGTGTACTTTTCAAAACCCTTCATAACTGTTCCTTTCTGATTTTGGGTATAAAAAAATCTTTTACCCCAAAATGCTCAAAAATACATTTTAGAATAAAAGAGACGAAAAACATATTTCCGCGGTACCACTCTTTTTTGGTAATAATACCCTCTCATGCACGTCAATCAACATGCTTCTCTATAACGGGAGAACCCGGTCTAACCTATTAACAAAATGTCTTTTCAGCCGACGGCTCCGGGACGAGTTATACCATATACTTGTTATTGTCTTGCACATAACCGACAACTCTCTGTAAACGCTGAATATGGCTTGTTTCCCTTCACAGCCTTTAAACTTGTTGCAAAGATAATACTACATACATTATATGATTGTCAAGAAAAATATTACACTATTTAACAAAAAAAGAACCTGGTCTAAAAAGACCAGGTTCAAATTTACTTTTAAGTTATTAGAACATGAAGTTTGCGAAGAAACGAACGTCCTTAATAGCCTGAATTCTGTCTTCAAATGAAAGCTTTGGAATTGGAGCTTCAACCCAGTCTTCCTGGATGTTCTTCTCAACGTACTCAGGAATTGTGTAAACTCTGTCTGAGTATGCGTCGAAGTGTGGCTCTGTTGGAGTACCAAGAGCAGCCTTAGCTACCTTAATTACATACTTTCTAGCCATACCAGTAACAATAAGTGGAGCATAGTGTAAGTCAACCTGTCCTGGAAGAGTTGGCATCATAGCAACTGCGAAACGAGCAGCAAGGTTGTTAACCTCACCACAACCACGGATCCAAAGGAATGGAGTAGCAGCTGACTTAGCAGGAGCTGAACACTCACCGCAAACAACTGTAATGCCTCTCATTTCCTCAAGTTCTCTGAGTGTGTAAGCCTTACCGTCTTCGCCTACCCAGTATTTAACGCCATCTTTCTCAGCACCAGGGCCAACAATAACGTTGAGCTTTCTGTTCTTGTTGAGTGGGTATGTATAAGAAGCGAACATAACTTCAAGAGTTGTACCCATTGAAGCAATACATCCGCCACCGCAAGTAGCTTCCATTGCTTCTACGAACTCGTGTGAGTTACCTTCAAGCTTTTCAAGCTTAGGAGCACGGTCATTTGTATGACCAACATAGAGCTTAACTCCTGGCCAGTTCTTATGAACACGCTCTGAAAGGAGTGTCTGCTCAGCTGGACGGAAGTGAACGATCTTCTTCTCACCAATAACTTCAGTGTTTGGATCGCCGAATCCACGCTTACCAGCTTCAATGAGGAGCTTATTCTTGTTAGGATCGAAGCCCATCATTTCTGTTACAACACGGTCAACTTCAACTGAGTTTGTACCTGTAACAATAGTATCCATGATAACAGGATCGTTTGGTCCTGGAGTGTTACCTTCACCGCCGATGATACCATCAACAACTGTAAGGTCTGGCTTGAAGAGATAAAGAAGGTCAGAGAGCTTCTTATCAATCTGCCATGTGTGGTTTCTGTAACGCATGTTACATGAGAATGTACCCATAGCGTTCTTGAAGCCAAGTGTAACACCTGTGTAGATGTTACATTTCATCTTTGGATGAGAAACGTAAAGTCTTTCACCGCGGATTACTTCTGAAATGCTCTTTGGAACGAATACTTCCTGGCCGCACTCAGCGTGTGGGCAGAAGTAACGATCAATAGCTTCTTCTTCAAAGAATACAAGTTTAGCACCGTACTTCTTAGCAATACGGTCATAACCTGCCATCTTACAATATGTCCAAGTTACAAGACCTGAACCTTCACCGATAACGATATCTGGGCAAAGTTCTGAAAGAACTTCCATTGTAGCATCGAATACACGAGGGTCAGTTGTCTGTGGGATATCATAGTTGTAACGATATCCTGTCTTTGGAGTTACAAAAACGAGGTTTGGCTTAATAAGAACCTTCTGGCCACGGAATTTTGCTTTCCAACCAGTAGCCTTATCAAGATCATCAAGGCTCTTTCTAACTGTAGCCTTAATAGCCTTAACGTCTGCACGAGCTTCGTATGATGGACGACCGTAGTCGTATGGAAGCTGTACATAGTTGTGGAAGTAGTTAAGTTCTGGAGCAGGAGTAATTACTACTGCGTTCTTTTCATAAGTAGCACTCATCTTACAAGTCCTCCTTTTCCATCTACAATGCAGTCATCTGGTCTTCTGATGAAATCATCATCAGTAAATGTTTCAGCTTCGATCTGCTTCTTAAGTGGAAGCCACCATGTGAAACCAAATGTCATGCACATAACAATTGAATATGGAAGTTTCTTACCATATTTAAGTCCTGTCTTAACACCGATGATAACAGCTTCTGCACCGTGCATAAGAGCAAGGATGATAATACCAATTGGATTTTTCTTCCAAATTGTGATTACGGAACTAACCATCCAAAGGATTCCGCAAATAAGATACTGAATTGCTTGAACCATAATTCTATTCCCCTTAATTTATTAGAAATCAAACTGATTTGTCTTCATCTTGAGTGGTACCCACCAAGTGAATCCGAACATCATGCACATTGCAATGCTGTAGAGCATTCCTTCGCCGCCTCTTTTACCAGCCTTAAGGCCAATAGTAACGAGCTCAGTAGCGTGCATAGCAACAATGCCAAGTGTAATCCAAGGGAAACCAACAATTGTGAGAACTGCACCAATTGCCCAAAGAACGATTACAAGAGCATAGTCTATGTACTCAAGCTTTGCAATAATTGTACAAATTAACTTTTTCATTTTTATCACCTCATAAAATATATCTTAGAATAGGAATTTAGCAATAAATCTTACGCCTTTTACTGCTTCAATTCTCTGATCTAATGTAAGTTTAGGCACTGGAGCCTCTACCCAGTCGACATCAAGATTTTTCTCTTGAAGTTCTGGAATTGTAAATAAGCCGTCATCATATGCATCAAAGTTTGGTTCTGTTGGAGTACCCTTTGCTGCCATATAGAGCTTAACAAAATACTTTCTTGCCATTCCAGCAAATATCATTGGGAAGTTTGGAAGGTCAAACTGACCTGGAAGTGTTGGCATCATGGCAATGAGAAGTCTGAATGCAAGGTTGTTAACCTCACCACAACCTCTAATCCAGAAG
>DCGS01000065.1 GCA_002314645.1 Ruminococcaceae bacterium UBA1772 | reverse complement strand
AGCATAGGTATACCTCCAAATAAAAACTAATAATATTGTAAGGTGTATAAAAAATAACGTCAAGAAAAAAGAGCCGACAAAATGTCGGCTCTGGTTATTTGATTTCTTGATCAAGATTTCTAAAGACATCCGTGTCAAAGAATTCTGTTATTGTTATATCAAGTCCATCGCATATTTTTTTGATTGTTGTTATACTTGGATTTTTACTTTGGTTGTAAATGATTGATTTAACAGTTGTATAAGGAACACCTGAAATTGTTGCAAGACGGCAGAAGTTTATTCCACGCTCATTGCAAAGTTCCTCAATATGTATTTTTGTCGCCTCGACTACTGTCATCCATATCACTCCCCAAAATTAATATACTAATTTTGGTCGAAAGATATAGACTATATAATATACGAGTTACGATATGTAGTCTGTTTTTATTTTTGTGGATATTAGCTTAATAAATATTAAAGGACTCATTTTATAGCCAGATATATCAATAGCTCTCCGTATTTCTTCATCTACTTCCTTTGGAGTAGTATTGTGCTTTTTTGCCACAATTTCTATTATTTTTTGATAATCCATTACCTCTCTCCTCCCTCAAATAGCATCGTACAATATATAGTCTATCGCTTTTTGTCGAAAGGGGTCGCTTCTTAAAAATAATGTGATATAATAATTGCTTGAAAAAACTATACAACTCAGGTGATCAAATGGATAAGATTAAAACTGCTAAAGATATGGGCGACCCAAAAGGTAATTTTTCAATTGGCCTTGGTCTTCTTGACTATATAAATCCTATTTTTTATTCAGTAACATCTATTACACTTTTAGTTAGTCTCTTGGGAGAAATGAGTACTCCAATGTACATAGTTTATGCACTTGGAGTTTTGGTGTCTTTAGTGTTTGGATTTACTATTCCAACGGTAAAGGTTTTAGTTGGAATGGGGAGGATGAAGTTTTCACTTCCAATTAACATAGTGTCGTATGTAAATACGGGAATATTTGTATCAGGCCTTATGCTTCTTGGATATACATTAAAGGTAAATCCTGTGGTGTATGTTGCAATAATTGCTGCATCATTCATATTCCTTGTTTTAATGCTTAAAAAGAGCGGTAAATTAAATACAGTTGCAGTACTAATTGGCGCAATTGGTTATTTGCTCATTTATATTTCTTTAATTACATTGTCTGTTAGAGTGGGCTCTACAATATCAGTTGTATTGTATGCACTTGCAATTTGCTTCTATTTAGCACTTGTTGGCATTGGAGTTAAGGGTGATGTAATGAACGCAAAAGTACACTGGTTCATTGAGGCATTCAACATTTGCTGCCAGGGTCTTGTTGCCGCCTCAACTTTAATACTTTCTAAAGTTTTATAATTGTGTTGCAAAACAGAATAATATTTGATTAAATAAGTAGGTGCTATAAAAGGCACCTACTTTTAATTAAGGAGAATAATTATGAGTAAATATCCAACTATACTAGTTCATGGATTCATGGGCTGGGGTGAAGAAGATAAATTAACAAAGCTTTGCAGATATTGGGGTACATTTGGAAAGGATGTTCCAAAGTACTTAAGAGAGCAGGGCTATGAAATATTCGTACCTTCTCTTGGACCTTTCGAAAGTGCATGGGACCGTTCTTGCGAGCTTTATGCTTACATTTATGGCGGCACTGTAGACTACGGTAAGGTTCACTCAGAGAAATATGGCCATGCAAGATATGGCCGTACATATCCAGGTGTGCTTAAGGACTTAGGTACAGGTTTAGGTCATGAAAAGATTAACCTTGTTGGTCATAGCTTTGGCGGCCCAACAATTAGAGAATTCTCAAACATTTTTGCAAATGGTTCAGAAGAAGAAGTAAAAGGAACACCAGAAGGTGAACTTTCAGACTTCTTTAAAGGCGGCAAGGCTGGATATGTTCATACTGTAACAACCTTAACTGGTTGTAATAACGGAACAAACCTTGCTTCAATGTTTGGAAAGACTGGAATGAATTTGGGCCTTGGATTCCTTTGGTCAATTGTTGCACTTCTTGGTCACACTAGAGCAATGAAGGTATACGACCTCTATATGGATCAGTGGGGTCTTACTCAGGATCCATGGAATGCAACTGAATTCCATTTCACAAATCCTCTTAAGAAAATGGATAGCATAATTCGCTATCAGAAGAACATTCTTGACAACACAGGCCGTGAGCAAGCTATTGAGTATACTCAGCAGCTTAATGCTACAATGAAAGAATCAGATAATATCTACTACTTTGCACGTCGTGGTTGTCGTTCACATGAAGTAAAGTTTGGAATTCATGTTCCTGACAAAAGCGCTACTCTTCTTGCCAAAGCAACAAGCTATATTAATGGTACATTCTGGAGACCAATGCTTACAAAGCAGGGCTTTAACAGACGCGAGTGGATGCCAAACGATGGCGTACTCAACGTAATGAGTCAAAATCCACCTCTTAACCATCCATCTGTAGAATACGTGGACGGAATGGAAATAAAGCCAGGCATTTGGCACGTTATGCCTCTTGAATACAAGGACCACTTCACATGGTGTGGTCTTGGAGAAGATAAGGATACACTTTACAAGTACTATCTTGATCTTCTTCACTCATTTGAAGAACTTAAATAAAAGAAAAGGAAGTAAACATTTTTATGTTTACTTCCTTTTTATTTTTCCAAAAACTTTATCCATGTCTTCAACAATGCTACGGTCAAGTTCGCCGTTTTCAACCATTTCTCTCATTATACATTAAGTGAATAGAAAGACAATCATTCAAATTAGACAAAAAA
>DCGS01000086.1:4227-7026 GCA_002314645.1 Ruminococcaceae bacterium UBA1772 | reverse complement strand
ATGTTTGCAAATGTTTATACAAACCCAATTTGCAAAGGCGAAGAAGGAAAGGCTATTGCCATTATTCAGGCGCTTTATACATACTTCTCTGAGCATCCAGAGGAAATGCCACAGGACTTCGTTCGCGTTGCAGAGAATGAATCGCCACAGCGTGCAGCTTGTGACTATATTTCAGGAATGACAGACCACTATGCACTTGCAACATACAACAACATTTTTGTTCCAAAGGCATGGGTTGAATAAAAGGTGACAAATATTTTTTGGAGGTGAGACCGTGGCATTCATAAGAGAAGAGTTCCTAACAGAACTCAGAGACAGAACTGACATTGTTGACTTAATTTCAAACTATGTTGAACTCAAAAAGCACGGTCGACTTTCAAAGGGATGCTGTCCATTTCACTCAGAAAAAACACCGTCTTTCACAGTGTATGAGGACACTCAGTCGTACTACTGCTTTGGCTGCCAAAAAGGTGGCGATGCAATAACATTCATAAGGGATATTGAAAATCTTGACTATGTTGAGTCGGTAAAATATCTTGCTGAAAGAGCGGGCCTTAATATGCCAGAGGACAACTATGATGACACTTTGGCAAAGAAGAAGCAGCGCATGATTTACATGAACAAAGAAGCTGCAAGATTCTACCACAACTATATGATGAGCCCAGCTGGAAAGGCAGGCCTTGACTACTGGCTTTCTCGTGGATTATCCATGAGTACAATTCGCCACTTTGGTCTTGGTTACGCTCCAGACGACTGGCGTATGCTTCTCAACCATATGAGAGGGCTCGGCTATTCTGAATCAGAGCTTCACGAGGCAGACCTTGCTAAAAAAAGTGAAAAGAATGGCAATGTAAATTACTATGATAACTTCCGTAATAGGGCAATGGTTCCTATTATTGACTTGCGTGGAAATGTATTGGCCTTTGGTGGTCGTGTGCTTGACGACTCAAAGCCTAAGTATGTAAATACAGCAGACACGCTTATATACAAAAAAAGTCTCCAAGTTTTTGCCTTGAACTTTGCAAAGAGTTCAGGAGAAAAACGTCTTATATTATGTGAGGGCTATATGGATGTAATTGCTTTACACCAGGCAGGCTTCACAAATGCGGTAGCAGGACTTGGAACAGCTCTAACAGATGAGCAGGTTCGCCTCATTTCTCGTTATGCAGATGAAGTAATTCTTTCATATGATGCAGATGAGGCTGGACAAAATGCTTTGAAAAAAGCAATGGATAAGTTTCAGTACACGGATCTTGAGGTCAGGGCGCTCAGTCTTACTGGCGGTAAGGATCCAGATGAAATCATCAGAAAATTCGGTGCAGAACGATTCAAGTCAATTGTTGACGGTGCTGCAAACGAAGTTGAATATAAACTCCTTGAGGCCAAAAAGGGACTTGATCTTTCGTCGGACGATGGACGTGTAAAGTACATGCGCCAAGTGGTGCCTATATTAGCAGAAATTAGAAATGCTATTGAACGCGACGTTTACACATCTCGTATTTCGGAAGAGACAGGTGTTACAAAGGATGCAATTGTTCTTCAAATTAAGGATGTTTCCGCCCGCCGAAATCGGCAGAACCAAAGGGTTGACTTCGGAAAGCTCCCTGTAGATTTGAAAAAACAAACGCAGACCAAGGTCGAAAAGGCAGAGGAGACGATCATTGCATCGCTCCAAAACAACCCTGATTTTCTGAAGAAAATAGATGAATCCATAAGACCGGAGGATTTTAAGAGTGAGCTTATGCGGCACGTTTATGAGGTGCTGATTTCTAGGCTGAAGGCCGGATTACCTGCGGATTTAATCTATTTATCATCCGAATTTACTCCGGAGGAAATGGGACATATTGTTCGAATCCAGACAAATGGCCAAGTTATTTCAAATACACTCTCGGAGGTCATGGATTGCATTAAAGTTATGAAAGAGGATCAAACGAAAGGGGCTGTGAATCCTTCAGAACTTTCAAACGAAGAGTTTTTGAAGCTTTTCAAACAATAATTTTGTCCGAGTATATTCGGTACATAGAGGAGAGTAAAAAGTATGGAAGACAAAAAAGGCGTCATTTCCGCCCTTATTGAAAAGGGTAAGGCTGCCGGTCGACTTTCAACAAATGACATTGATCAGGCAATTGTTGAAGTAGACATGGACATAGAGGAACTTGACAAGCTCTACGAAACCTTAGAGTCTCAGAACATTGAAATTATAGACGACTTGGGCGATGCAGCTCTTGAAAGTCTTAATTTTGATCTTGAAATGCCTAAGGCTGTAGAAATGGGTGTCGTTGACAGTTCAAAGAATGCTGCAATGGATGACCCTGTAAAGGTTTATCTTAAGGAAATTGGTAGAGTTCCACTTCTCACACCTGAGGAGGAAATTGAACTTGCAATTCGTATTTCAGAAGGTGATGAGGCTGCAAAGCAGAGACTTGCAGAGTCAAACCTTCGTCTTGTTGTAAGTATTGCTAAGCGTTATGTTGGTCGTGGAATGCAATTCCTTGACCTTATCCAGGAAGGTAACCTTGGACTTATTAAAGCAGTTGATAAGTTCGACTTTACAAAGGGATTCAAGTTCTCAACATATGCTACATGGTGGATTCGCCAGGCAATTACACGTGCCATTGCTGACCAGGCAAGAACTATTCGTATTCCTGTTCACATGGTTGAGACAATTAACAAGGTTAAGAAGACAAACAGTCTTCTTCTCCATAAGAATGGTAGAGATCCAACCGCAGAAGAAATTGCTAAGGAACTCGATATGCCAGTAGAAAAGGTTCGTGAAATTCTTAGAGTTGCACAGGAACC
>DCGS01000086.1:2523-4201 GCA_002314645.1 Ruminococcaceae bacterium UBA1772 | reverse complement strand
GTTTCTCTTGAAACACCTATTGGTGAAGAGGAAGATTCACATCTTGGTGACTTCATTCCTGATGATGACGCATTAGCACCAGCTGATGCTGCATCTATGCTTCTTCTTAAAGAGCAACTTGCAGATGTTCTTAAGACTCTTACACCAAGAGAAGAAAAGGTTCTTTCTCTTCGTTTTGGTCTTGAGGATGGACATCCTAGAACACTTGAAGAAGTAGGTAAGGAATTCAACGTTACACGTGAGCGTATTCGTCAGATTGAGGCAAAGGCTCTTCGTAAACTTCGTCATCCAAGCCGTTCAAAGAAGCTTAAAGACTTCCTTGACTAATCTAAATATTTATAATAATAAATATTAATTAAAAAACGAGCGGTCGTTCCTAAATAACGACCACTCGTTCTTTTTTTGTCCCTAAACTCCTTCTAAAAACGATATTTAATTAGGAGGATTATTATGGGAAACTTAGATAAGCAATATGAAAAGTTATGTAAAAATTTAGATAAGTGGGATGGTAATACAATTGGTTTTTCTTTCAATTTTGGAAAACCTTCAAATGAACTTTTGAGGGCGGGTATACCAAATTATGAAATTAGACTTGATGCAACTAAACTTAAGTCAACGCTAAATAAACATCCAGGTTTAACAATAAATGAAATAAAGAATTCCTTTGAAACAATAATGAATCCTATTTTGGTCATAGATTCAAAGTCAAATGAGAATGCAAAAATTGTGTTAGGGGATTTATATGATATTTATGATAAGTTGATTACGGTTGTATTGCTTATTGCGCCTATAAATAGAAAACACAATAGATTGGATATTATAAAGATTTCATCAATACAAGGTAGAAGTCACATATATAGTTTGTTTAAGTATGCAAATGGTGAGAATGTACCAATTAGATATATTGATGAAAAAAGAATCCAAAATTGGCTGAACGTTAATAGGCTTCAATTGCCGTTACGCAGTTCCAATTTGGATTCTGTGGTAACTATATCATAAATGGTAAAAAATGTCAAATGAGGTGTTGGGTTTTGAAAAAATTATCTACATTATTATTATCATTATTTTTATTAATTACATTTAACATTCCATCATATGCATACTCTGCATCTGTGGATGTTGATGGGGATGGAAAGGCTGATGGCACACTTACTGACGAGGTAACTTGTTTTGTTGTTGTGCCATCTTCAGTGACTGTTGGAGATGATTCTGGAAAGGTGTATATAGCTGGGCGGGCATACGCTTCTGCAACGCTTAGCATACCAACAAGTGTTACGCTTTCTGATGGGAAGGGGAATAGTTTGCCAGTCACACTAAAGTTTGGTTCCGGCACAAATAGACTTTCGCTTCCAAATGCTTCAACCGAAAAGAGAGTTGTAAGTACAACTATTTGTTCCTCTTTTGATGAAGAGCCACTTTGTGGGAATTGGACTGGCAGAATAGTGTATACATTTTCTTCTCAATATCAGAATCCATATGAGGAACTTGTTTTCACTCTTTCAAGTGATGGTACATATTACATAGTTGGTACTGGAAAAACAACAAATTCAAATGGACTGGTGAATAAGACTGCTGCAACCGGAAAGGTTAGTATTCCCTCAACATATAATGGAAAACTTGTTAAGGAAATAGGACAGTATTCATTTTATAAAAGTGGAATAACATCTGTTGTAATGCC
>DCGS01000086.1:0-2347 GCA_002314645.1 Ruminococcaceae bacterium UBA1772 | reverse complement strand
AGGTCTGCTATAACGAGCGTCACAGTGCCATCTAACCTTACTTCTCTTTCTACACATTGTTTTTCTAACAATATGAATCTTACGTCTGCCACCATTCCTTCCACAATGAAAACAATAGGAAGCTGCGCTTTTGTAAATACATCTATTAAGAAAATAACTATCCCTTCTGGTTGTACATATGCTACTAATTCATTTCCAGAGGGTTGTACTGTAACTAAATCTTAAGAAACGCGTAAATAATTTTGTAATACTAAAGGTTTTTAATATAAGGCATAATATGATAAAATAGAGAACCGGAGGGATTACAATGATTAATGTACTTGTTTGTGACGATGATACCGCAATACTTGACTCAATAGAAATATATTTAAAAAATGAAGGATATAACGTTCTCTGTGCAACTAATGGTATAGAGGCACTTGAAATTGCTGAAGCAAATGAAATCCATTGTGTAATTATGGATATCATGATGCCAAAGATGGACGGCATGACTGCAACAATGAAGCTCCGTGAAAGAAAGAATATTCCAATCATTCTTCTTTCAGCAAAGAGTGAGGATACAGACAAAATTGCAGGTCTTGGTTTTGGTGCTGATGACTATGTTACAAAACCATTCAATCCTCTTGAACTTGTTGCAAGAGTAAAATCTCAAATTAGAAGATATACAAACCTTGGAAGTCTTGAAAAGAAAGAAGACGTTTTAGTTTCTGGCGGTCTTGTTCTTGACACAAAGGCTAAGAGTGTAACTGTAGACGGTGAACTTATTAAAGTTACTTCAACTGAATATAAAATCCTTGAATACTTAATGCAGAACATGGGTTGTGTTCTTTCAACAAACCAGATATATGAAGCTGTTTGGCACGAAGAAGCATTTGCTACAGAAAAAACAGTAACAGTTCATATTAGAAGAATTCGTGAAAAGATTGAAATTAATCCTAAAGAGCCTAAGTATATAAAGGTGGTGTGGGGCATTGGATACAAGATTGATAAGGACTCATAACAACAGAATATTAAAGATCATTGTAATTCTTTTGTCCTGCGTATTACTTTTCAGTTCAAACTACTTTGCAGAGAAACTTCTTTACTTCGTTTACCAGAGTAACACTGGTATGTATGGAGTAATAGACGTTCTTGAAAGAAAGACTACATCTTCTGTTCTTGGTAATGGTAGTACTCAGTTTGCTCAAGAAATTATTACTGATAACAGCAGAGTTGTTTCTCTTGCTACTCGTTATATAAGTGACGAAGCAATGGAGAATGGAACAGCGTTTGCTCCAATTGAAACTGCACTTAAAAAGAATGCGGAATTAGATATAAAAGCTGCAGTAAAAGAAGCTCAAAAAGATGTAATAGAGAAAATGTATGTTTATAATGAGAATAAGTCACGTTATGAATATCCAAATGCTCCAATTAGCCAAAGCTACATTTTGCAGAATTTCTCTTCAGAAGATCAAATTAGGGCTGACGAAAAGTCAGATGACCCAAGAGGCCTTACAATAAAAAATGGTGAGGAATACTACAAGGGCTATCCTTTAAAATATGTAATGGTAGATGAGTCATCTATTAGAGCAGAAATAGAGGCTGAACTTCAAAGGGAAATCATTTCTGAGAAAGCATCCTTTGAGAATGGTTATAAGGAACTTAAAAATCATTTAAACACACTTAAAAACTACTCATATTTCATTGAAGATAAAGAAACAGGTCTTGTGTATACAAACATAGAAGTTTCTAATATTTCCAATGCAGCAAAGAACATGTCTGAGTATTCAGTTTCTTTAATTGACGGTTCTCTTAAGGTAAGTTCCGACATTACAAAAATGGTTGAGAGTACAGGATATAATTCACCAGTTCTTGACTATTATTACAGTGGCGTTAAAACAGACTACGAGTCTGCAAACTTAGTTAATGCTGTTTTCCCTGTAGAGTTTGATACTAACCGTTATAACGTATATATTCACGTGAACACTTCCCCAGAGACAATCCTTGAAGGGGACGAATATAATGACTTCTACAACAACTTTGACAAGATATCTTCAACCCTTAGAAACGACCTTATCTTCTTTGTGTTAAGCTCGCTTTTGTGGATTGCAACTCTTGTATATCTGTCAATAAATGCTGGTGTAATAGGTGAAGGCGGAACAATAAAAATGACGCCTGTTGACTTTATTCCAAACAGTGTTCACTTAGTTATTTCCCTTGGCCTATTTATACTTCTTGTATTCGCCATTCCTTTTGGAGCATATGTTGACTATATAACAGACGGCGTGAATGTTCAGCACGTGGTAGATCTAAAGACAGTTAGATTTTTAACTTCTTTTTCTTCATTTGTTGCCAACATTTTCTTTGT
>DCGS01000075.1 GCA_002314645.1 Ruminococcaceae bacterium UBA1772 | reverse complement strand
GAGCTTTTCTTTTAAGAATTACAAAACTAATTGCAAATCCAAGGAAAAGACAAATAACAGCTAAAATTGCAACTAAAACTGGAGAGATTCCTTCAACAACACGTGTTTCAGTTACTGCTGTTGTTGTTTCATCTGCAATATCTGAGAATGCTGTAGTCTTTTCAATGTCTACTGATGTAACTATAGATCCATCGCCCTTATATTCAGGCATTCTTACAACATGAATTGTGTAAACAGCTTCCATACCATCTTCGGCAATGCACTTAACTTCGAACTTATTTTCACCAAGTGCAAGTTCTGCATCTGTTACACCCTCAACACCCTTTGCTTTTGGATCTGCTGCAGAAGGGTTAATAGAAATCTTTCCAACCTCAAAAGGAACATATGCAATGTAGTCTTTAACATCTGCTGCAAACTCTGGAGAAATTGTGCCATTTGAAAGTGTAATTCCCGCAAGGTTTGTGTTACTACTTGGCTTGTAGTTTGGATCTGACTGACGGGTAACAGTAATTGTATATGTCTTCTGTGCACCACTTGGTGCTGTAACAACAATACGAACTGTGTTCTTTCCAACTGAAAGGTTAGAACCATTTACTGAAACCTTTGCACCAGAAGCATTAGCTGTTGCAGAAACGCTGAGCTTTGCAACGTCATAACTAACTGTTCCACAAGAATAGTTAGTTGTATTTGCATTAAATGCTGGAGAAAGAGTTGCATTTCCAACTATAAGGTTTGAAAGAGTTGCATCTGTTGAAAGAGGTGCTGCAACAGTACCTGAATAGTTACCAGACACAGCATAGTCTGAGCCATCAGACACTGTGCCGTTAAAACCAACCTTCATTGCAGTACCAGCTGCCACTCCACTGTTTACCTTGAACTTAAGAGTAAACAATGAGCCACTTATGTTACTACTACCTGAAGTGTCATAAGCTACAATGTTGTTTCCATTTCTAGAAAATGCCCAGCTTCCACCTGCATTACTATTTGCGCTTACTAAAGTAAGAACACTAGTGTCATATGAAAGGGAACCACTATAACCAGAAAAGCTTCCGCCAGTCACTTTAAAGGTTACGTTTATTGTGTCTCCTGCTCTTGCAGTCCCAGGGCCTGACATTGAGCCAGATGCCGCAAATGCATGTACTGGAATTAGAGCAATGAGTAAAATTGTTGAAATGATGATTGCAGTAATTTTCTTCATAACAAACTCCCCTAATAAATATTAGTACGTTTGTGGAGTAATTGAACCTGAGCCTAAAAGATAGTCACGGATTGCAAGAAGGTCTGAAATTGTAACCTTACCGTCTCCATTTACATCTGCCGCTTTATATCCTGCGCCAGAAAGTGTACCAGAGGATGAAAGAAGTTCATCGCGGATTGCAAGAAGGTCTGAAATTGTGACCTTGCCGTCTCCGACCTTTTCACCAATGTCACCTGTAATAATGACTGTATATTTCTTTACAACTTCATCGCCGTTCATAAGTGAAACAACGCATCCTGTTGTAATTAAATCTGTCTTTGCAAGCTCTTTTCCAGACTTTGTAATTTTAATGTAGTCCTTCTCATTTATACCCTTTGTAAACTTCTCAACAGTTGTATTAACTGGAACTTTACTAATAAAGTTTGAAGTGTTATTTACACCGTAAGTAGGAGATGAAACAAGACTTGGACCAGAAAAATCAGTGTCTACTGCAACATTAATTACAGCAAAGGAGCCATTCATAAGGTATGCAACTACTTTAGTAACACCAGCAGATACACCCTTAATTTTACCGTCTTTATCTACAGTTGCAATTCTTGTGTCCCAAGACATAAATCTTGGTTTTTCCGAGCCAGAATCCAACTTATATTTAAATGTATGTGTTCCACCAACACCAATTAAAGCCTTTGCGTAAGTGTCAACATAGTCCTCAGCTACGAACTTATTGTCGCCAATCTTATACCAAAGAGGGGTAAACATTCTGTAGTAGGTTGAGTCTGTTGTGCCGTATGAAGGATCATATGCAACGTGCTGCTCTCTAAATCCGCCATAAATGGTTACAGTAGAACCCTTAGTAGCAGAACCGTTAGCAGCATAGTTAATGCCTGCATCTTTTCTAATGTTTACGCCAGCTGTTACCTTAGCACTATTTGTATAACCACTGGTAACAATACTAGATGAAAGCGAATTAGGAATGTTTTTAAATACAGGAATATAGAAAGTCTTAACTGAATCTAAAACACCTGCTGACTTGTAACCACTATATGTTTTATATGTTGTATTTACTACACCATTAATAGCTGTCATATACTGATTACCATATGTATTCTTAGGAGTAACATTGAACTTCTGAAGATAAGAAGTGTTCTGTCCCTTAGCGATGTATGCAGATGCAATAAACGAAGCACCGCCAGAAATTGCTTTCATAGGAGTGTCCCAACCCTGACTCTTCGCGTGCTTAAGGCCATTATAAATTGCCTCACCAGAACCACTGTCATATGCTCCAACGTTCAAGTAGTTATAGTAACCTGTATAGTTTGAAACTGTACCAGTTGTACTTCCACTTCCGCTGTTTCCAACCTCACCAAGAATTTTTGAAGTAAGGTAGCATGGGTTTAAATTGTTATTCTTTGCAGCCTGACAAATAGCATTTGCAAATGTCTGCGATGTAGCTACTCGCTTACCAGATGTGTTTACATAAGAAATGTTTCCATCATCATCGACGTAATTTTTATTTGAAGTATTTCTAGTCTTTGACATGAATGTGCCAGAAAGCATAGTCTCAATAATTGGCTCTGCCTGCGAAATACTGCTAAAGTTCCATTCGAGCGATTCAAACTGCATTATAGTAATGTCATTGCCAATGAAAGAGTATGGATTCATGTAAAATGCAACAGCCATTGGTGACGCATTAGTCCAACCACTTTGTGAACTATCAGAACCATCACGAATTACGTAGTCATAATCAAAACCGCACTTAGATGTGTATGCACCGTAGGATCTACTTAAATAAAGCCTTGTAGAAGAATATGAACCAGGTGCTGTCTTGTCTGAGTTTGGTTGAATGTAAACAAGACATCTTGAATTTGAACTTTCATTAGCAACAGCTGTATCCCAGTCAAGTCCTGTATTGTATGGTTCAAACTTCCACTTAGGATGAGCTTTATGCATAGCCCAGAGTTTATCAAGATAAATGTCTGGGAATCCTGCTGCCTTTAAGCTTTCTTTATATGTAGTTTCTTCTGCAGTTGCTGCAAAAGTTTCAATGCCAAAACAGAAGAAGGCAACAACTATAGCCAAAACCAAAGCAAATATTCTATTTAATAATGATTTTGAATTCATAGAATTACCTCCTTTTTCCAAAATACACAAGTTTTTGTGTCTACATAGTCAATTATAACACTATGTTGCGTTTTGTAAATAAAAATGACATATTTTTTACTGTAAAATAAAGGAAAATAAAAAAGAGAGTAGCATTTGCTACTCTCTTTTTATGAGCTTGCGCCCTGAAAACTGAACAAAGATCATTTTGGTAAATGAAACCCAAGGATTTCTTCAAATAGACAAGCCCTCGACCTATTAGTACCGCCTAGCTGAACGTGTCACCACGCTTACACATGCGGCCTATCAACCTTGTAGTCTTCAAGGGGTCTTACTAGCTTACGCTATGGGATATCTTATCTTGGAGTTGGCTTCACGCTTAGATGCTTT
>DCGS01000048.1:8299-9650 GCA_002314645.1 Ruminococcaceae bacterium UBA1772 | reverse complement strand
CTTATTACATACTTTGTTAGACCTTCAGAGGTTGATCCTACAAAGTTCTTTAACTTCCATGTATTCATTGGTATTTTAGTAGTTGGTATTGGATATATTGCACTTTTACAGAGCACAAAAATTTGGGCAAAGCAGCTTTATCCAAAGGATGCAAAGGGTCAGTTTGAAGGGATTTGGGTTCTATTCTTTGTACTTTTCCCAATGATTGGTGGATCGCTCATTGGCGAAGCAGTTGTTAAAACTGGCGGTGAAACATTTATTGACGAAGTATCTGGTCAAATGCAGTATATTCCAAACCAGAACATATTCCTTGTAGGTGGATTTGTATGCCTTCTTGCAGTAGTTCCATTTATTATGACTTTAAAGAAAAAGGAATCTTAAGATTTATTTAAGGGTTTGCTAGTATTTTATCTGTAGGTGATATAAATGCGTGTGTTAATAGTTGAAGACGAGGTAAGACTTGCCGAAGCTCTTGGTGAAATTATGAAGAGTCAACGCTATGCGGTTGACATAGTTCATGATGGCGAAGACGGCTTCGACTACGCAACCTCGGGTATATATGATGTTATAGTCCTTGACGTCATGCTTCCTAAGAAGAATGGCTTTGACATTGTGCGTGAAATGCGCGCACAAAAAGATCAAACACCTGTTATTATGCTGACAGCCAAGGATGACACAGCAGATAAAATACTGGGACTTGACTGCGGTGCAGATGACTACCTTACAAAGCCTTTTGTACCTGGCGAACTCCTTGCGCGTATTCGTGCAATTTCTCGCCGTCAAGGTGAGGTCGTTCTGGATGAGCTTAAGTTCTCAGACGTTTCTCTTAATCTTTCAAATTACACACTTGAGTGTATGGGACATTCCATTAACCTTGGCCCAAAGGAATTCGACATAATGAAAATCCTTTTGTCCAACCCTTCAGTAATTGTTCCAAAGGAAGATATTCTTGTTAAGGTGTGGGGCACAGAGTCAGACGCCGAAGACAACAACGTAGAAGTTTATATTTCTTTCTTAAGAAAGAAGCTTGCACATATTAAATCCAATGTACAAATTACAACAGTAAGAAAAATTGGATATCGCTTGGAGGTGGCCACTGATTGATAAAGAAGCTTCGTAAAAACTTTATTTTCAGTAACATGCTCCTTGTTACCATAATTATTGTTTTTGTATTCTGTGGTCTATTCATGACAAACTCCACCAGAGAAAAAAGAGCATCTATTGCCGTTCTTTCAGCAGTTGCAAATAATTCATCTTTGAATTATCAAATAACTCAGCATAAATACGTGGACAACCTGAATTTTTCTGAGTATGTACATCCGTCTTCTAACCTTTCAACGGTAGCGGTGCT
>DCGS01000048.1:531-8214 GCA_002314645.1 Ruminococcaceae bacterium UBA1772 | reverse complement strand
CGTGTTGAAAAGGCAATAAAAACTGCCGCTGTAAGTACCAAGTCAGATGGCGTTATTTCTGGAATGGGCGTCCGCTTCTTAAAGGTACAAAACCCTGACGGCGGACAGACTATAGCCATTGCAGATATTACCGCTGAAAATGCAACACTTGCATTCCTTCTTAGAGCATATCTTTTCTGTGCTCTTTTCATACTGGCAATTATGTTCCTTATAAGTGACTATATGGCATACAAGTCAATTGCTCCAGTTGAAAAATCCTGGAAAAATCAAAATAGATTTGTAGCGGATGCATCACACGAGCTTAAAACTCCACTCACTGTTATTTTGGCAAATATGGATATTATTTCCTCAAATCCAGATGCCACGGTTGAGGAGCAGAAGAAGTGGATTGAGAACACAAAGTCCGAGGCAAAAAGAATGACAGAACTCGTAAACGACATGTTGTTCCTTGCCAAGAGCGATGCAGCCGTAGAGCAAAGCCTTAATACCATGGACGTTAATTTAAGTAGTCTCTGTGAAGAGTGTGCTTTGACCTTTGAAGCTGTTGCTTTTGAAAGAGGTGTAAACCTTTCAACTGCAATTGCACCAGACATTCACTCTATGGTGGATGAAGCTAAAATGAAGCAGGCAATAATCATCCTGCTTGATAACGCCATTAAGTATGTAAATGCTGGTGGCGCCATTATGTTGGCTCTTGAAAATACATCCAAGTACATAAAGATTTCTGTATTTAATACGGGTAATCCAATACCTGTGGACAAGCAGAAGCATATTTTTGAACGATTCTTCAGAGCAGAAGAATCAAGAGCTCGTGACAAGGGCGGATATGGCCTTGGCCTTTCAATTGCAAGCAACATTTTAGAGGCACACAAGGGAAAGCTCAGTCTTGAGTATTCAGACGACAGGGGAACCTGCTTTAACCTTTTAATTCCTGTTCCAAAGCAGCCCATTGTTAAAAAACTCAAGGTACCCCAAGTAGACAACAAAAAGGAAGTATGAGTAGTTAAAAATGCCAAAGAAAGCTTCCGCAAAAAGTATGAAGAATGCAAGGCATAGGAATAGAGTGCCAAGTGTTCTTTGAACCTTTTTGGCAGCGGCTGGATTCTTAATTTTGGCAATTAACGAATAGCATATTCTGCCACCGTCTAGTTCACCTACTGGTAGTAGGTTGAATATGGCAAGGGCAAGATTTATATCTTTAAAAACTTCATTATCAAAAATAAAGAAAAGTATTAGATTTACAAGCGGTCCAGAAATGGCCGCTTGTATTTCTTTTCTATATGAGAGTTCCTTTTTTATGTATTTCATTCTAAGTCCAAAGGGCGTGAATTCTATTGTTTCTGGTATGTTCTTTTGTAGAATGATTGCTACAATGTGTCCTGCTTCATGTAGCAAGGCACTTAGAAATGCAAGGGATAGTGTGCCATTTTTATCTAGTAGGAGAAGTACCGTTATTGCAAGGGAAAACCAAAAGGAAACCTTAATGGTTGTGGATTTGATTTTTATTTCCAAAACATACACCTCATTCTTTTAATGATATGAAAAAGGTGTTAAAATATTGATATGACTATTGAACTTGAGGGCATTTTAATAAATGTCGAACGTAAGAAAATAAAAAATCTACACATACACATAAAGCCTCCTTATGGGGAGGTTTATGTTACTGCGCCTATGCGCATGAAAGAATCGGAAATAAAAGAGTTCGTCTATTCTAAAACTGACTGGATTCTAAAAAATGTAGACAAGATGACAAAGACGAATGTCACCCCTGAACCTGACTATGTAACGGGAGATCTTATCCCTATTTGGGGAGACATATATACCTTGGAAGTGCGTGGGAATGAATTTCTCACGGACGGCAGGAAGAAGTTTGAAATAGAGCTTGAATCTGAGGACACGGTTGTGCTCTACGCGCCGTTTGACGCCACGAAAGAGGAGAAGGAGGCCTACTTCCTTGAGTGGTACAGAAAGGAACTGTATGAGCGGGCTGACATCCTTATTCCACTTTGGGAAAAGTATACGGGCCTTTACTGTTCATCCTGGCAGAGCAAGAACATGAAAACCAGATGGGGCACCTGTAATACGAAGACAAACAAGGTGTGGCTCAACGTTCAACTTGCAAAATATCCAGTTGAATGTCTTGAGTATGTAATCCTTCATGAACTTGCGCACACAAGGGTGCCAAACCATGGGCCCGAGTTTAAGGCAATACTAAACGAATATATGCCAGACTGGAAAGAAAAGAGAAAGAGGCTTCGTGAATGAAAGTGTTTAAAGACGGAGAGTACAGACATGTTCTCCAGAATGACAACGGAATGACCGTTTCTGTCCTTGAGTACGGATGCATAATAGAGAAAATTATTGTGCCAAACAGGAATGGGGTTTTAGAGAACGTCGTTTTAGGGCATGAGAATATAGAGAACTATAGGAATGAGCCCGCATTTTTTGGAGCCGTTGTAGGACGCGTTGCAGGACGAATTAAGGACTCTAAGTTTACGATTAACGGCAAGGAATATTTGCTCCCTGCAAATGACGGGAAAAACCACCTTCACGGGAATGGTGAATTCTCAAACGTCTTTTGGAATGCGGAAGAGGGAACGACAGAGAATGCTGTCTTCGTTAAATTCTCATATGTAAGTGAAGATGGAATGAACGGTTACCCAGGTGAGGTGTCTGTTTCTGTCACCTATTCATTAAATGAGGAAAATGAGCTGAGAATAGATTACGAAGCAACATCCACAAAGGATACAATTTTGAACCTTACCAACCACTCGTATTTCAACTTGAGTGGAAATTTTGAAAATGAAATTTTGGGCGATTCACTTTATTCCTCAGTCACAAAATATGTGGAACTTCGAGAAGACCTAATTCCAACAGGAAATCTTGTTTCAACAGAGGGTACAAAGTTCGATTTTTCCCATAAACATAGTATTTCATACGAGTTTGACAATGCTTTAGTGTTCGACTGTAAAGGCGAACACCTTGCCAGACTGTCAAATAGTGCCTCGGGAAGGGTAATGACAATGACCACAAATTACCCATGCTACGTGCTTTATACGGGAAATTTCCTTTCAAAAAAGCACACTGGAGTGTGTCTTGAAGCGCAGCATTTACCGGATGCCGTAAATCATGAAAATTTTGGCAGTGTGGTTTTGAAAAAGGGAGAAAAATATAGCAACTTTGTTGCATATAAATTTGACATAGAATAGTCAAATACATTAAAATATTATTGTAAAATTTTGAGTTCCTTGGAGGGAAAAATATGTGTTTTTTTAGTTTTAAGAAAGTAAAAAGAGAAGATTTTAAATTCACTTCTGTAGTAGGCGACCTTGACATCCATGCAGTAAAATGGGTGGCAGATAAACAGCCAAAGGCAATTTTCCAAATTACTCACGGTATGGCTGAACATATTGAAAGATATGCTCCTTTTGCAGAGTACCTTGCGGCAAACGGATTCGTAGTATATGGACATGACCATATTGGACATGGTGGTTCAATTAATGACACATACTTCCCAGGATTCTTTGGATATGAAAATGAAGAAGGACAGGTTTTCGTAGACGACTGTCATCAGCTTACAGAAATTGCTAAAGAGGAATACCCAGGACTTCCAGTAGTATTCTTTGGTCACTCAATGGGCTCTCTTGTTGCAAGAAAGTATACATCGCTCTATGGTGACGGAATAGACGCAGCAATTTTCTGCGGTACAGTTGGACCAAATCCTTTAGCAGGAATTGCAATTACACTCTCTGGCCTTCTTTCAAAAGGTCAGGGTGCAACAAAGCCTGGTACAATTATAGACACTCTTGCATTCGGTTCATACAATGCAAAGACAGACAAGAGAACAAGCTTTGACTGGCTTACAAACGTTGAGTCAATTGTGGACGAGTACATTGCAGATCCACTTTGTGGCTTCAAGTTCTCTAACCAGGGCTTCCACGACATGCTCACACTTATGCAGTATGTAAACACACCAGATTGTCCAAAGCACATGCCAAAGGATTTACCAATCCTCCTTATTTCTGGAGACATGGATCCATGCGGTGAATACACAAAGGGTGTAGACAAGGTTGCAAAGGCAATAGACAAGAGAGTAGACGATGTAACTCTTATTTTCTACGAAGATGCAAGACATGAAATCCTTAATGAAGAGGATGCAAAGACAGTAATGGAAAATGTGGTTAACTTCGTAAACGAAAAACTCTTCGCATAAAAAAATAAAAGACTTCACTTGAAACCAAGTGAAGTCTTATTTTTTTACCAATCTGAATCCCAATCAGATCCGCCTGAGTCCCAACTTGAACCAGAGTCCCAATCCCAGTCAGAACCGGAATCCCAATCTGAGTCCCAGCTAGAGCCTGAGTCCCAGTCGTAGTAGTCACTGTCTGTGAAGTCAGAAACGTCATAGTCACTGTCATAAGAACTTGAAGAGTAGTAGTCTCCAAAGTTTTCATTGAGTTCATCAGAAATGTCTGATGATGGGAACCAGCCATCAGCACCATATTCATACCAAGTGTCATTGTAGCTGTAGTATGTTTTTCCGCCGTAGTCATAGTATCCGTTAGATACACGGTTAGAAGTTACAATACCAACTACAACAGTAAGAATGGTTATAATGATGAAAATTGCAGCATAAACAGCAATTACAATACCAATTATTTTTCCAACATTGTTATTGTTGTTTTTACGATTTCTGGAGCTTCCACCCTTACTTGCTTGGTATTCTTTCTGAGTTGCAATTTCAGACTTTAACTTCTGATAAATTTCATTTACGGCATAAGCTTCGTCTGTACCTTCATAGCGTACAGCACGGCTACCGTCTGCCTTATTCTTATATACAATAAAGTTACCAGAGTCTTCATCCTTGTAAATACCAAAAGCCTTAGGCTCTTTGTAGTTTTCTCCAATGAAGAAACGCATGTCATGAAGTGGAAGCTTCTTTTCCTCACAGAAGGCTTTGAGTTCTTCAATGGTCTTTGGAATGCCATTTGCAGAACGCTTCTGCTTGTGATTTACGGCGCCACAATTAGGGCATCTGTCAACCGCTTCATCTATGTACTGGTCACAGTATTCGCATTTAATTTTCATATTCATTTCCCCAATTATAGATTTTTCTTGTACTCAAGAATTACAAAATCTACTGTTAATTTTAGACCTTTTACGTCTAAAAGTCTACTTTTATTCTCTTCACTTGTCCTATAAAAGTAAGGAGTCATAGAGAATAATTCGTATAAATCGTCCCCGTTTATATCAACTATTTCAGAAACTTTTGTTTTAGACACTAAATGTAAAAACTCACCATTTTCAACCGGAGCCTCTTCGTCATTCATATATGGTGTGTCGTATACAATTTCTTTCATTTCGTAAAGATGCATTTTTCCAGGAATTACTGAATATAGAACACCATCATCCTTCAAAATTCTAGAGAACTCTGCTTCGTTGAAAGGAGCAAAAAGATGCATGGCAGTGTCTATGCTCTTTGACTTTATTGGAATGGAGGAGAGGTTGGCAACAAAGTAATGATGGTCGGGCAATTCATTTTTATACCTTTTTGAAGCCATCTTTACCATTTCACGACTTATGTCAAAGCCATAGAAGGTACCATCATATTCGTCGTAGTATCCTTCTCCGCAGCATATGTCAAGGACAGTGCCAGAAAGCCTTTCGCCTATGGCTTTCTTTAAACAGGAATAATATCCCTTTTCAAGAAAAGCATGACGAGAAATGGCAGACTCTTTACTGTCTCCAGTCTTGTCACCACTTTTGTTTCCAAGAAGCAAATTTACATATCCTTCTTTTGCAATATCAAAGGTGTGATTATTACAACACGAAAAAGCGCGGGTGTTTTCTCCCGCGCTTATTTTTTCTTTACATACTGGACAAATGAAAGCTAAATCAGTCAACAATTAAAGATTCTCCTGTCATTTCTGAAGGCTGTGGAAGACCTAAAACCTTAAGGATTGTTGGGGAAAGGTCACAGAGTCTACCACCTTCACGAAGTTTAACATCTCCCATTCCAATAACTGTGAATGGAACTGGATTTGTAGTATGTGCAGTGAATGCAGAACCGTCTGGCTCATACATTTTGTCGGCATTTCCGTGGTCTGCTGTAAGGAGGATTACGCCGCCCATTTTTTCTACAGCCTCACGGAGTCTTCCAAGACTTTCGTCTACGGTTTCAACAGCCTTAACAGCTGCGTCAAATACACCTGTATGACCAACCATGTCACAGTTTGCAAAGTTTACAATTACGACATTGTATTTGTCAGAAAGGATTGCATCTACAAGCTTGTCTGTAACTTCTGGTGCACTCATTTCTGGCTGAAGGTCATAGGTTGAAACCTTTGGAGAAGGAACAAGAATTCTATCTTCTCCTTCGTTTACAGCTTCAACACCACCGTTGAAGAAGAATGTTACATGAGCATACTTCTCTGTCTCGGCAATACGAAGCTGAGTTTTGCCGTTTTTGCTCATAACCTCACCGAAGGTGTTTACAAGAGCCTCGGGGGGATATGCAACAGTTACATTGGGCATTGTCTCATCGTACTGAGTTGTGCAAACGTAATTAACGTGGAAGAAGCCGTTTTTGCGCTCAAAGCCATTGAAATCGGGATCTACAAATGTTCTTGTGATCTCTCTTGCACGGTCGGGGCGGAAGTTCATGAAGATAACGGAATCGCCGTCCTTTATCATGCCGTCCTTATCGCAAACGATAGGCTTAACGAACTCATCGGATACGTCATTGTCGTAGGACTTCTGCATTGCATCTACGGGGTCGGTGTTATAAACGCCCTCGCCGTATACAAGTGCTGCATAAGCCTCACTTACGCGCTCCCAGCGGTTGTCTCTGTCCATTGCATAGAATCTGCCGGAGATAGTAGCTATCTTGCCTGTGCCGATTTCATTGCACTTTGCAACACATTCCTCAATGAATGCCTTGCCGGAACGGGGAGGAACGTCTCTGCCGTCCATGAAGCAATGAACGTAAACCTTCTCAAGGCCTCTGCGGTGAGCCATTTCAAGAATTCCCCAAATATGGGAATTGTGGCTGTGAACGCCGCCGTTGGACATGAGTCCGAAAATATGAAGAGCGCCGCCGTTTTCCTTAACGGCATCCATAGCGGCAATATATGCCTCATTCTCAAAGAATTTGCCCGTCTTGATGGCGTTTGTTATCTTAGGAAGCACCTGAAACACTACTCTGCCGGCGCCGATGTTGGTGTGTCCGACCTCGGAGTTGCCTATCTGACCCTCGGGAAGACCAACGTCCTCACCGGAGGCCTGAAGCTGTGTGTTGGGGCAGCTCTTGAAAAGGTCATCCAATACGGGTGTCTTTGAGTTAAAGATGGCATTAGTGGGCACGGGCTCGGCAATGCCGAACCCGTCCATAATGATTAAAGTTGTGGGCTTTTTCATTACTGCACGCCCTTTATATTAGTCCTGGTTAGCTGCGTTGATGATACCTGTGAAGTCAGCTGCCTTCAGAGCTGCGCCACCGATAAGGCCGCCGTCGATGTCGGGCTGACCGAGGAGCTCATAAGCGTTCTTTGCGTTCATGCTGCCGCCGTACTGAACAGTGATGGAGCGAGCAATCTTAGCACCGTACATCTTGCGGATAACGGCTCTGATTTCAGCGCAAACCTCGTTAGCCTGCTCTGCAGTAGCTGTCTTGCCTGTGCCGAT
>DCGS01000048.1:274-509 GCA_002314645.1 Ruminococcaceae bacterium UBA1772 | reverse complement strand
ATAGGCTCATAAGCGATAACTACGCTTCTGGACTTCATCTTCTCTTCGGGAACGCCTGCAAGAGCTGTCTTAACCTGGAGGTCAACAAGCTCAAGAGTGATGCCGAGCTCACGCTGCTCAAGGGACTCGCCTACGCAAATGATGGGCTTGAGGCCTGCGTTAAGAGCTGCGTGTACCTTCTTGTTAACGGACATATCTGTCTCACCGTAGTACTGTCTTCTCTCGGAGTGGCCGA
>DCGS01000048.1:0-267 GCA_002314645.1 Ruminococcaceae bacterium UBA1772 | reverse complement strand
CCGATGATAACGTACTTTACGCCGAGATCCTTAAGCATCTTAGCGGAAACTTCGCCTGTGAAAGCGCCTTCGTCGTTCTCGTTGAGGTTCTGAACGCCGATCTCAACCTTGCTTCCCTTGAAAGCCTTGATAGCTTCGGGAGCGAGTACGAAAGGTACGCAGCAAACTACGTCACACCACTTGCTTGCTTCCTTTACCATGGGCTTGAGCTCTTCAGCAAAGGGCTTAACTTCGGAAACGAGCTTGTTCATCTTCCAGTTTCCTGCA
>DCGS01000039.1 GCA_002314645.1 Ruminococcaceae bacterium UBA1772 | reverse complement strand
TTTGTAATTCTTAAAAGAAAAGCTCCTAAATCTACATCTCAAAAAATTGAAGAGTATGCAGAAGAGCCAGACGATTTAATTTAAAATTTTTAGGGTCACAACTCATGCTGTGACCCTAATTTTTTTTGTAAAAATACCATATATTGCGGTTGGTAAAATCCAGTATACATCGCTGATGAAAAACCTCAATTTTTCTTGAAAATAAAGCAAAAAATGCTTGACCATATATACCTCTTGTGGTAAACTGTTTACACCTCTTGATGGAGGGTTCTTTTTTTGTGCCCATTTTTTGGCAGAAAGAATTCCCAAAAAAGAGGGAGGCAAGCGCCCTATGTCTTAGTTTAGGGCATACAAATTTATCCGGAAAACTGGAGGTGCCGAAATGAGAGTTAGAGTAACACTCGCTTGCACAGAGTGCAATCAGCGCAACTACAACACAATGAAAAACAAAAAGAACACACCTGACAGGTTGGAGATGAACAAGTACTGCAGATTCTGCAAGAAGCATACTCTCCACAAAGAGACTAAGTAAGGAGGATTCTTTATGGCTGACAACAAGCAGACCAAAGCTTCCTCAAAACCTGAAAAGGAAAAGAGCACAAAACCTGCAAAGAAGGCTGACAAAAAGGCTGATCAGGCTGGTGCTACTAAGGTGTTCGCACGCATAAAGCAGTTCTTCAAAGACGTTAAAGGCGAGTCAAAGAAGATTGTTTGGAACACATGGAATGACACTGTAAAGAATACAGGTGTAGTACTCATGGTTACACTTATTGTTGGAGCTGGAGTATGGATTTCAGACGTTGTTTTCAGACAGCTTATGGAACTTGTTTATTCACTTGCTGGCAACGGCGGAGAAGCAGCAATGATTATGCTTTCGAACTTGTTTTAATGGAGGAAGTCTAGATGGCTGGAATATCCAAATGGTATGTAATTCACACATACTCAGGTTATGAAAACAAGGTTAAAGATAACATTGTTAAGGTTGTTGAAAACAGAAAAATGCAGGACCAAATCCTTGAAGTAAAGGTTCCAACTGAAATTGTAACTGAAATCAAGGAGAACGGTGAGAAGAAGGAAGTTGAAAGAAAAATCTTCCCTGGTTATGTTCTCGTAAAGCTTGCAGTTGAAGAAGTTAAAGACGAACTTACAATGTCTGACGATGCTTGGTACGTAATCCGTAACACTCGTGGTGTAACAGGATTCGTTGGTCCAGAAAGCAAGCCAGTTCCTCTCAGTGAGAAGGAAGTACTTGCTCTTGGCGTTGAAAAACGCATTGTTGAAGTTAACTACAATGTAGGCGACTTCGTTAATATCATTGATGGTCCTTTAGCAGACTTCTCTGGTATTGTAGAAGAAATCGACGTTGACAAAGACTTTGTTCGCGTACGTATTTCTATGTTTGGTAGAGAAACTCCTGTTGAGTTTGAACTCGGTCAGGTAGAACTCGCCGTAAATGATTAATTTATTAAAATGGTAATTAGTGCTTGTCACTTTAATTACGGAAATCAATTCGTTTGATTTCCAGTGGGAGGAACACACAGGGTGTTCCGCCAATTACCACATTATTTTGGAGGTGCAAAAACATGGCTCAAAAGGTTATAGGATTTATTAAATTGCAGATCCCTGCTGGAAAGGCAACACCAGCCCCACCTGTTGGTCCTGCACTCGGTCAGCATGGTGTTAACATCATGGCTTTCACAAAGGAATTTAACGAGCGCACAAAGAACGACATGGGACTTATCATTCCAGTAGTAATTACAGTTTATGCAGACCATAGCTTCACATTCATCACAAAGACTCCACCTGCTGCAGTTCTTATTAAGAAGGCTTGCGGCATTGAGACAGCTTCAGGTGAACCAAACAAGAAGAAGGTTGCAACAATTACCGGTGAGCAGATTAAGAAAATCGCTGAACAGAAAATGCCTGACCTTAACGCAGCATCAATTGAAGCTGCTATGTCTATGATTGCTGGTACAGCACGTAGCATGGGCGTTACTGTCGTTGATTAATGCTTCCTGGTGGGAGGTTTAATTCCGATTTACCACAATTAAGGGAGGAAACGTATTTATGAAACATGGTAAAAAGTATGTCGACAGCGCAAAGCTCGTTGACAAGACAAAAGTATATGATCCAAGCGAAGCTCTTGAGCTCTCTATTAAGACTGCAACAGCTAAGTTTGATGAAACAGTAGAAGCACACATCCGTTTAGGTGTTGACTCACGTCATGCTGATCAGCAGGTTCGTGGTGCAGTTATTCTTCCAAATGGAACAGGTAAGACTGTACGCGTTGCTGTATTTGCAAAGGGTGACAATGCTAAGGCTGCTGAAGCAGCTGGCGCTGATGTAGTAGGTGCTGAAGATCTCGTACAGAGAATTACAGGCGAAGGATTCCTTGATTTCGACGTTGCAATTGCAACACCTGACATGATGGGTCTCGTTGGTCGTCTTGGTAAGGTTCTTGGTCCTCGTGGACTTATGCCTTCACCAAAGGCTGGTACAGTAACACCAGACGTAGCTCGTGCTGTAAACGAAGCTAAGGCTGGTAAGATTGAGTACCGTCTTGATAAAACAAACATCATTCACTGCCCAATTGGTAAGGCTTCATTTGGTGCTGACAAGCTCCTTGAGAACCTTGACGCTCTTATGGAAGCAATTGTTAAGGCTAAGCCAGCTGCAACAAAGGGTCAGTACATTAAGTCATGTACTGTTGCTTCAACAATGGGTCCTGGCGTTCGTTTCGCTGCTAACAAGTATCTTGCAGCTACAAGCGAAGCTAAATAATTTTGTTATTGACACGGGGCTTTCCCTATGTTAATATACTAATGCTGTTTATATCCAAAGACAGCAGGTGTCTTATGACATAATGGCTTTTGCCCGCCTGCCGAGGAATGAACTTTAAAACGTACGTTTAAGGCTCTTCCTGCGGTAGTAGGAAGAGCTTTTTAATATTTTTTGGAGGTGAATTATTTTGCCAAGCGAGAAAGCACTTGAATCTAAAAAGCAGGCCGTTGCTGAACTTGTTGAGAAACTTAACGGATCAGTAGCAGGCGTAGTAGTAGAATACAGTGGCGTTTCAGTAGCAGACGATACAAAGCTTCGTTCTGATCTTCGTGCTGAAAACGTTGAGTATAAAGTTGTAAAGAATTCAATTCTTAAGAGAGCAGCTGAGGAAGTAGGTCTTTCTGATCTTGATGCTGTACTTAACGGTACAACAGCTATTGCAATCAGTAAGGAAGATCACGTTGCTGCAGCTAGAGTTCTTAAGAAGTTTGCTGACGGACATGACGGCTTCAACATTAAGAGCGGTTACATGGACGGTGCAGTAATCGACCTTGCAACAATCAACAGTCTTGCAGGACTTCCTTCTAAGGATATCCTTCTTGCAACTGTATGTAATGCATTCAACGCTCCAATTGCAGCATTTGCTAGAGTAATTCAGGCAGTTGTTGACCAGAGCGGTGAAGAAGTTCCAGCTCCTGCAGCTGAGGAAGCAGCTCCTGCAGAGGAAGCAGCTCCAGCACCAGCTGAAGAGGCTCCTGCTGAAGAAGCAGCAGCAGAATAATTTCTGCAAACTTATTTAAAAATTAACTAAATTAAAATAATTATTATTGGAGGAAAATAAAATGGCTTCAGAGAAAGTAACAGCTCTTCTTGAAGAGATTAAAACTATGACAGTTATCGAGCTTTCAGAGCTTGTACACGCAGTAGAGGATGAATTTGGTGTATCTGCAGCAGCTGCAGTAGCAGTAGCAGGTCCAGTAGCTGGTGGCGCAGACGCAGCAGCTGAGAAGACAGAGTTCGACATTGAACTTACAGACGTTGGTGCTGAAAAGATTAAGGTTATCAAGGCTGTTCGTGAAATCACAGGTCTTGGTCTTGCAGAAGCTAAGGCTATCGTTGACGGTGCTCCAAAGGTACTCAAGGAAGCTGCTTCTAAGGAAGATGCAGAAGCTGCTAAGGCTAAGCTTGAAGAAGTTGGCGCTAAAGTTACTCTTAAGTAATTTAAGTTTTACAACATTTCCAAAAAATAAAGAGGATACCAAATGGTATCCTCTTATTTTTTTATTCTTTTATACGTAACCGTAAAGTCCACGAACGGAAACTTCACCACTTGAAACAGTTTTTACTTCACCATTTGGAAGTCTAATTTCGAGTGAAAAGTCGTCGTTTATGTCGACTGAAAATGCTGTGTAGTCTTCACTTCCTCGAACCACGCGAACGTCCTTGTTAAGGGAAATACAAGCTTTTTTATACTCTTCTAAAAGTGCTTTGTTGACTTTAAATTCCTCGTCTTTTAATTTGTCGAGTTCTTCAATTAATTTAGCGGAAAGCTCTGCTCTGTGTACCTTGTTTTTAGTTTGTGAGTAGATGGATCCAGCAATTTCTTTTATTTCATCTGGGAAGTCGGAAATTTTCTGATTTGCATTTATTCCAATACCTACAATTAAATATTCTATGTGACCACTTTCAGCCTCAACAGACATTTCAGTTAGAATGCCTGTTATTTTTTTGCTCTCAAGTACAAGGTCGTTTACCCACTTTATGTCGACTTTGGTACCGCATGTTTTGTCTATTGCGTTTTTAGTTGCAATTGCGGCAAGAGCGGAAACTGAAGACACGTTAGATGGTGGGCATTCAGGCTTTAAAAGATAGGAGAGGTATATTCCTGTTCCTTTAGGAGACTCAAATCTTCTTCCACGTCTTCCTTTTCCTGCTGTCTGCTCGTTGCTTATAACCACTGTTCCATTTGGAAGAGATATATAGTTTTCTTTTAAATAGTTGTTTGTTGAGTCTATTGAGTCAAATACAATTATGTTCTCTCTTGGACTTGAAAGATATTCTTCCACCTCAACAACATTTAGTAAATCTGGCTTATTTTTTAGAAGATAACCCTTGTTGGTTATGGATTCAATTTCATATCCTTCCTGTCTTAATGCTTTGACGGCAGTGCTTATGGCCATTCTGCTAAGTCCAAGTTCTTCACTCATTTTTTCTCCAGAAACGTATGAGTTTTTCTCTTGTTTTAATATTTTTAACACTTTGTATTTAGTCATGACAACTCTCCAAAATAGTAGTAATTACGTTGATTTTAACATATTTGTGGAAGATTGTAAACCTTAAAAGAATAAATGGTTGACAATAGTTTTGTTAAATGTTAGTATTGTAAAGAAACAAAAATTATGACTTTACAATAGGAGCTAAAAATGAAAAAGATATCAGTTTTTGAAATGGTGACATGTGCACTTTTTGTTGCTTTAATTGCAATAGGTGCATTCATTAAAATTCCAACACCACTTGTGCCAATAACATTCCAGTACACAATGGTAATGCTTGCAGGTCTTATCCTTGGCCCAAAGCTTGGAGCACTTTCTGCATTTGCATATATGGTAATTGGTCTTGTTGGAGTTCCAATTTTTACTGCAGGTGGCGGTCCTTCATACGTGTTTAAGCCTTCATTTGGCTATATTATTGGATTTGTTTTTGCAGCATTCGTTACAGGTTTAATTGCAAAGAAGGGAAAAGAACCTTCAACTGTAAGGTACATTCTTGCGGGATTTGCAGGTCTTTTGGTTTGCTACGTATTCGGTATGGTTTACTGCATTCTCATAATGGACTTGTACATGGGCAAGCCAGTAACTTTCGCATATGCAATAGTTAACCTCTTCTTAATTTTCCTTCCAGGCGATGGAATTTTAACAGTAATATTTGCAGCAGTGGCAAAACGTGTAATGCCACAAATTGATAAAATGAAAAGTAAGTAAAAAGAAAGCCAGTTCTTATGAACTGGCCTTTTTTATATAAACTTCTGAAGTCGAATTAAACACTTTATTTTTCTTTTCCCTATAGGATCTATCTTCTCTTTTTTGTAGGCATAGTTCTTGTCTTCTTCGGTTATTTCCCTTACAACTCTGCATGGATTTCCCACTGCAATTACGTTTTCGGGAATGTCCTTTGTGACAACTGAACCTGCTCCTATTACAGAGTTTTTTCCTATGGTTACACCTGGAAGAATGACGGAGTTTCCTCCAATCCAAACATTGTCTTCAATGGTTACTGGAAGCGCGTATTCATATGACGTTTTTCTAGTTTTTGGATCTATTGGATGACCTGCTGCAAATATGGATACGTTTGGAGCAATTAGTACGTGTTCACCAATAGTTACTTTGTTTGTGTCGAGTATTGTACAACCAGTGTTTATGTATGTCATTTTGCCGACTTTAATATTCTTACCATAGTCGCATCTGAATGGTGGCTCAAAGAAGGCGCCAGGGCCGGCTTTTATTCCAAGGAGTTTGTAAATGATTGTTGCACGAACCATGTCGAAAGGTAACATGTTGTTATAGAATCTTAAAAGAAACCTAGCCTTCCATCTGTCAATGAGCATGGTGCCGCTTGATTTGTAGAGTAGGCCTTCTCTTTGTCTTTTGTGCTGGTTCATTTTGCACCTCCAAAAACAGTATGGATAAAGTATAAAATAACGGTAAATCTTTTTCAATGCCATATGCCTTTTTTATTTACATTAAGATGTAATTTATATATAATAGACGATGTATAACTTTATAATTTTGATTTTTAGGAGCGTTTAAATTGACAGAAATGGAAAAACTTGCGGAACTCCTGTTTCCGACAATAGATAAAACACCAGAATACTATGAGGAACTTTATCCTGAAAGAGGGCTAAAAGAAGGCGCAAGAGTTACAAGATTTGCACCTTCACCAACAGGATATCTTCACATTGGTGGTCTTTTCTCTGGTCTTATTTCCAAGCTTACAGCTGATGTGTCTGGCGGACAGTTCTATCTTAGAATTGAAGATACAGACAAAAAGCGTGAAGTAGAAGACGGTGTATCCGGTATTGTAAAGGGTCTTCGTGACTTTGGTATTGATGTTACTGAAGGTGTAACAGGCTTCGGTACTGAAGCAGGTAACTACGGCCCATACACACAGTCACAGCGTGCTGAAATTTACCAGTGCTTTGCAAAGAAGCTTGTTTTAGAAGGACTTGCTTATCCTTGCTTCTGCACTGCTGAAGAGGTACAGGAAATAAGAGATGGACAGGAAAAGGCTGGTGTACTCCCAGGATATTATGGTGAGTATGCAAAGTGCAGAAACCTTTCTTTTGATGAAGTAAAAGAAAAGGTAGATGCAGGTGTTCCATATGTACTTCGTCTTAGAAGTCCTGGACGTGAAGACGGAAAGATTACTTTCGATGATATGATTAAGGGCAAAATTGAAATGCCTGAAAACATTGTTGATATTGTTCTTCTTAAAACAGACGGAATTCCAACATACCATTTTGCACACTGTGTAGATGACCACCTCATGAGAACTACACACGTTGTCCGTGGCGATGAATGGATTTCATCAGTTCCAACACACATTCAACTTTTCAAGGCTTGTGGTTTCAAGGTTCCAAAATATGCTCATATTGCTCCTATTATGAAGCTTGACGACGGAAACAAACGCAAGCTTTCAAAGAGAAAGGATCCAGAGGCTGCAGTTGAGTTCTATTCAGAGCAGGGATTCCCAAAAGAGTCAGTTCTTGAATATCTTTATACTCTTGCAAACTCAAACTTTGAAGACTGGAGAAGAGCTAATAAGGATGCAGACCTTACACAGTTCCCATTCAACCTTAAAAAGATGAGTGTTTCTGGTGCACTCTTTGACCTCATGAAATTCAATGACATTTCAAAGAATGTCATTTGCGTAAAGAATGCTGACTGGGTTCTTGAGCACACACTTGCATGGGCTGAGCAGTACAATAAAGAGTTCTTTGAACTTCTCAGTGCAGACAAGGCAAAGGCAAGAGACATTCTCAACATTGACAGAGAAAATCCAAAGCCTCGTAAGGACCTTGCTAAGTGGTCAGACGTTCCAGAGTATGTAGCATACTTCTACAATGAACTCTACACACCTGACTTTGATGTTCTTCCAGAGAACATTAACCGTGAAGATGCAGTAGCAGTTCTTAAAGCATACAAGGAAGCATATGACCTTGCAGATGAAAAGGACACTTGGTTCCAGAGAATGAAAGATCTTTGCGAGCCACTTGGCTTTACTCCAAACGTTAAGGAGTACAAGGCAAACCCAGACGCTTACAAGGGACACATTGGCGACGTCTCAACAATTATCCGTGTAAGCCTTACTTCTAGAACTAACACACCAGATCTTTACTTCATTATGAAGATTCTTGGCGCAGAAGAAATAAATAAGAGAATTGATGCAGCAATTGCTGCTTGGGAGAAATAAGATGGCTGAAGAAATTATAAATGCAGAAGAAACTGCTGAAATTACCAGTAACTTCATTCATGACTTTATAGACGAAGACTTGGAAAGCGGCGTGTATGACCACGTACAAACTCGTTTCCCACCTGAGCCAAACGGTTACCTTCATGTAGGTCATGCAAAGGCAATTTGCATTAACTGGGCTACTAAGAAGAAGTATAACGGCACATTTAATCTTCGTCTTGATGACACAAACCCTGGTAAGGAAGACGTTGAATATGCAGAGTCAATCCGTGAGGATATTGAGTGGCTCGTTGGAGAGGACCTTCCAGAAACTCTCTATGCATCTGACTACTTCGACTTCATGTATGAGTGTGCACTTAAGCTCATTAAGAAGGGTAAAGCCTTTGTGTGCGATTTATCTCCAGATGAAATGAGAGAGTACCGCGGTACTCTTACAGAACCTGGTAAGAACAGTCCATACAGAGACAGAACAGTTGAAGAGAACTTAGAACTCTTTGAAAGAATGACAAAGGGTGAATTCGAAGATGGCACAAGAGTACTTCGTGCAAAAATTGACATGTCTTCACCTAACATAAATATGAGAGACCCAGTAATCTACAGAATTGCTCATCTCTCTCACTACAGACAGGGCGACAAGTGGTGCGTTTATCCAATGTACGACTTTGCACATCCTCTTGAGGATGCAAAAGAGGGTGTAACACATTCTCTTTGCTCACTTGAATTTGAGAACCACAGACCACTCTATGACTGGGTTCTTAACGAGTGCGAGGTTGCAGAGACTTTAGGACAGCGTCAGCCACGTCAGATTGAGTTCGCAAGACTTAACCTTAACTACTGCGTAACATCTAAGCGTCGCTCACTCTACCTTGTAAACAACGGTTACGTTGACGGTTGGGACGACCCACGTATGGTTACAATTTCTGGTATGCGTCGTCGCGGTTTCCCTGCTGCTGCCATTCGTGACTTCTGTGACCGAATTGGTGTTTCAAAGGCATACAGCATTGTAGACTTCGGTGTACTTGAGGCTTGTGTTCGTGACAACCTCAACGAAAACGCTGAACGTGCAATGGCTGTTCTTCGTCCTCTTAAGGTCGTAATTGACAACTATCCAGAAGGACAGACAGAGACAATAGAAACACCTATTCATCCAAACAAGCCAGAGCTTGGAACTACTAAGATTACATTCTCACGTGAAATTTACGTTGAGCAGGATGACTTCATGATTGAACCTGTTAAGAAGTACTTTAGACTCTTCCCAGGCAATGAAGTTAGACTTAAGAGTGCGTACTACATTACTTGTAATTCATTTGAACAGGATGAAGACGGAAATGTAACATGCCTTCACTGCACATATGACCCTGAGTCAAAGGGCGGTGAAACACCAGACGGACGTAAGGTTCGCGGTACAATTCACTGGGTTTCAAAAGAGACTGCAAAGGAAGTTGAAGTTCGTCTTTATGACAGACTCTTCAACGTTGAGAATCCTTCAGATGACTCACATGAACTCAAGGATTACTTAAATCCTAACTCTCTTGAAATTCTTGAAAACGCTGTAGTGGATGAATCGCTCACAACAGACCTTAAAGTAGGCGACACCTTCCAGTTCATGCGCAAGGG
>DCGS01000021.1 GCA_002314645.1 Ruminococcaceae bacterium UBA1772 | reverse complement strand
GTCAAAAGGAGCTTTTCAAGTTCCTTCAAACGACGTTCCATTTCCATGAGCGGTTCAAAAATGGTGAGGGTTTCCTCATATGTTGTCTTTTCAGAATTGGCGCAAACGTGTTGAGACAAGTGACCAACCCTAATACCGCTTTGCATGACAACAGAGCCAGAGTCGGAAGACTCTAGCCCAAGTATTATATTAAACAAAGTTGTCTTGCCGACACCGTTTGCGCCAACAAGACCTAATATGTCGCCCTTCTCAATAGAGAAGGACGCGTCCCTAAAGAGCGTCCTTTCTCCATATGATTTTTCAAGTTTAACTAAACTAAGAATCATATTACCTCTTATGTTCTATCTTCTTTTTAAGCATATCTGCATTTGAAGCAAATTTAAGTGCATTAAGTTCAGTAATAACACCCTGCTCATACAAATTGTAAATGCTTGTATCCATTCCAATCATACCTTCAGCAGCTGAAGTACCAATTACAGAATCTATCTGATGTACCTTAGATTCACGAATCATATTTCTAATTGCTGAGTTAAGATTCATAACTTCAAAAGCTGGAACCAAAGAACCATCCTTTGTAGGAATGAGCTGCTGAGAAATAACAGACTGTAAAAGCTGTGCAAGCTGAACTCTAATCTGCTGTTGCTGGTTAGAGGGGAATACGTCAATAATACGGTCAATTGTATTTGTAGCACCAACAGTGTGAAGTGTTGAAATAACCAAGTGACCTGTTTCAGCTGCTGTCATTGCAGTTTTAATTGTTTCATAGTCTCTCATTTCACCAACTAAGATTACGTCTGGTGACTGTCTAAGACAAGCACGAAGAGCAGTTACATAGTTGTCTGTATCTGTCTCTATTTCACGCTGGCTTATAACGCTCTTCTTGTTTCTGTGAAGATATTCAAGTGGTTCTTCAAGAGTAATAATGTGACCGTTTCTTGTGCTATTAATCTTATCAATAATACAAGCAAGAGTTGTTGACTTACCGCCGCCAGCAGGTCCAGTAACAAGTACAAGGCCCTTTGTCTTTTCAGCAACCGCCATTACATTTTCTGGAATTCCGAGTTCTTTGTAATTTGGAATATCAAAAGATACAAGACGAATTACAGCTGCAAGTGAACCACGCTGTTTGTATGTACTTACACGGAATCTTGAAAGACCGCTTACAGCAAGAGAGAAGTCATCGTCTCCTGTTTCAAGAAGGCGATTCATTTTTCTTCCAGCAGTTTCGTAAATTTCTTTAATAAGAATTTCTGAGCTTTGAGGAGTAACCTTTTCCTCCTCTTGAGGAACAATTACACCGTTAAGCTTATATGAGAGTGGCAACGCAGCAAGAACGAAAATATCCGATGCCTGCTGTTCAACTGCGCCACGAAGCAATGTCATTAAATCCATTTTAACCACCCCAAAGTTGTGCACTGTCACTTGGTGTCCATGATGCTGAACTTTCAAGCTTCCAGCTATTAACAATTATATTTTTTCCATCAAAGGTTACATTTACAGAAAGGTCCTGAGTGTCAGATACCTTTTCTTTAAATGAAATAACAAGACCTGATGTTGTATTTTTTGTTTCAAAGCCTGCCTTTGTTAGCTGCTTACTCATTTCTGTAAATGAGCCGTTTGTAGCATCTGCCATAGTGCTGATTGAAGCGACTACTTCAGAGGCTGCAGTATCTGCAGCATAGTAGTCTTTAACACTGTTTGCGGATTTTACTGCAAGCTTATACTCTGAGTTTGCTGTTATAAAGGATAAAACAGCAAACACTGTTAAACAAAGAACAGCAAAAACCATTATGATTGATGCACTTCCAATATTAATACCGGAAGATTTTCTTTCACTTTGCATGTTTCATCCTCCTTATTTAATATTTGTTGCATCAGCAACCACAAGTTCAAATATGTCGTCGCCCTTTGCACTATTAATATTTATTTTTCCAGTTTCAACATATTTTTCCGAACGCTTTTCCAAGGTTAGGATAAATGTTTCGTCTCCCTTTTTGCAAGGCTTCCATTCACTGTCGTAGTAGATAACTAAAGTGTCATCTTCAGCGTCACCAGAAAACTTGTCTGAAAGCTTTATTAAGTTGCCATCATATTCCTTGAAATTCTCAGCAATTGTTTCTGCAACAAAGGAAGCATTAGAAATATTTCTACTATAGTCTGTCTTAACCTTTGCACTTGCAAAAACCTTCATACAAATTGCGGCAGAAATAGAGAAGAACATTATTACAAGTATAAGTTCCATAAGGAAAAGTGAAGACTTTGATCTAGATTTCACATTACTCATTTCTGTGCCTCCAATCCTGAAGCCACATTAAGTGAAATGGTAGATGCGTGACCAGTTGTTCCAACACACTTAACTGTAACTAAATTTCCTTCAGTAGTAAATTCTAATGACTTTGCTGGAGTAATGTCTTTACCAGCTGCAGGCTCAAGCTCTAAATCTTTTCTAAACATAAGTTCTTTAACTTGACCCTCATAGCAGTAGATAAGAGTTGAATATGTGTCACCAGCAATTACTTCATCCATGGCAAGAGCATTACAGCCACCAAAGTCGGTAACATAAATGCTATTTGCCTTGTCGTAGTGATTAACTTTGGCTGTAACGTAAGAAAGACAGGTTCTTTCTTCAAATCTTTCCTGCATTACTGTTTGTGTGTTTTTATAAACACCTGCACCCGACATAAGTACGAAGAGTACAGTTATTGTAAACACAGCAAAGAGAACCAGCACAAATATTGTGTCGACTGTGTAAGTTGTTCTCTTTTTCATCTGTGCAGTTCTCCTTTCATTCCGGAAGTTCTACGAGTTCTTCACCATCTAAGTCATCAAACGGATTACTAACCTCCGTTGTTGACTCGTCTGGTTTAAGATCAACAATAGTAATGTCCGGCATAATGTTATCAGCAAATACAACGTAATTTACTGCATATTTTTCTTCATCATAAATAAAGCCATAGTTCTCTTTAAGATAATCAAGACTTTGAGGATAAGCACCCTCCAGTGAATAACAGCTGACTATTGCCTTATTTAAATTTTGTTCGAGCATCCTTCGTCCTTCAGATTCAGCACTTGCCTCGGCACTTTTAACGCCACCCATAAACAGGCCAAAAATGACAACGAAGAAAACTATTGAAAGTAGGTGTTCTCTTAGGATTTCTAGAAAAGAACGCCTACGAACTCGAGTTTTCATAAGAACACGCCTTTCCTATTATCCAATTGATGTCATAATGCTCATAAGTGGAAGCATTACAGAAAGAAGGATTACACCTACAATAACTGACATAATAATTACAAGTGTAGGTTCAACCCTATTGATTATAGATTCAAGATCCTCATTAACCTCGTCCTCTGAACGTCTTGCAATTTCTTCCATTACAGTGTCAGAAGTACCAGTTTTAAATCCTATTGAAAGCATACGACAGTAAAGAGATGGGAAAATGTCTGCCTTTGAAATTGCATCTACAAAAAGGTCTCCATCCTTCATATACTGTCTGCAGTTTTGAATTCTTCCAAGCATTGCTGGGTTGTCAGTAATTTTCTCAACCATGTCGAGCGATTCATCAACATCAAGACCAGATGCAAGTGTCATTGCCATACCTGATGCAAATCTTGCTGATGCAATCTTCTTGTTTACTTTTCTTCCAGCAGTAATCTTGTTCCAGAAGTTTACAAACTTGAGTGTAAGGCTTGGTACTGAAGCAACTACAACACCAATGATAACTAAAACTACAACTACAGCAAGAATAATTGCTGCGTACTTTGCAATTCCAGTTCCAAAGTTCATGATTGTAACTGCAACTGAAGACATTTCAGCGCCAAGTTCATTGAACACATCGTTAAAAATTGGAAGAACCTTAGTAATGAGAACGCCAATTACAAGGAGAAGCATGAACATTAAAATGAATGGATATACAACCGCATTCTTTATGCTTCTTGAAATTTCTTCCTGTCTTCTATAGTAGGATGAAAGTGCTTTTAGAACATCCTCAAGACGACCTGTCTTTGTTCCAATTTCAACCATTTCAATTACATATTTAGGGAAGCAACCTGCTTCAATCATTGCATCCTCTAAAGATGAACCCTCATCCATTTTCTTATAAAGTCCATCAAGCATTGCTTTAAGTTCTGCATCTGTCTCATCTGTTGCAAGCATGTAAATACCTTCAGAAAGTGAAATACCTGCTTTCATGCAAAGCGAGAGTTCCATACAGAATGAAGATAAGTATGGACCATCAAGTTGTCTTAAACTCATATTTTAAACCTCCGTAATCAATACAAATATTTGACAGAGTAGCTGCCTTTTTGTGACCAGTCATAATTTATACCACCAGTCGATGCAAAAGTTGGATCCATGAGCTTCCAACTGTTGCCGTTGAAGTAAATAATGTCATTTACCCAACCCGAGCCTTTAATGTATGTACTAATCCATGCGTGATATGTGTTTCCGTTTACGTAACCTACTTCAACCTTTGTAGGTATGCCCTGTGTTCTAAGCATTGCAGCCAT
>DCGS01000085.1:13269-13394 GCA_002314645.1 Ruminococcaceae bacterium UBA1772 | reverse complement strand
AAGAAAAAGACTTCCCAAAAGGAAGTCTTTTTCTTTTTATGCTGTAAATTTTATCTTATAAAGTTTGTTCTGATTTTTGCTTCTTTATTTTCAAATACAATGCCTTTTTCTTTGCCTGCTTCAAT
>DCGS01000085.1:13009-13164 GCA_002314645.1 Ruminococcaceae bacterium UBA1772 | reverse complement strand
CCGTGAATTTGGTTCCAGTAGTTTGAAGATACAACAGGCATATTTGAAATGGTGAAGTACTTGTTGAGTTCATCAAATGCAGCTGTAGCACCGCCACGACGGCAAGATACAATGGCTGCACCTGGTTTGCCTTGGAGCTTTGACTTGTCTGCTGA
>DCGS01000085.1:0-12948 GCA_002314645.1 Ruminococcaceae bacterium UBA1772 | reverse complement strand
CAGGTGAGCCAATAACGAAGCCGTCAAACTCGTCGAGGCGTGCGGTGAGTTCGTTTACACAAGCATCGTCGTCTATAATACATGTTCCTGTAACTGCGCATGTGCCGCAAGCCTTACAGTCTCTAACAACTGCATTGGCAAGAGAGTAGAATTCTGTTTCAATGCCGTTTGCTTTAAGTGCACTGGCAACTTCTTCGAGTCCACGTTGTGTGCATCCGTTTTTTCTAGGACTTCCGCAAATTAGTAGTACTTTCATTATTATTACCTCCAAGTTTTATGTGACCATTGTTGTAAAGGAACATGAGAATTGCCATTGCAACAATGACTATATATCCTATAACGCTCAAAAGATCTGGAATTTGTCCAAAGACAAAGAATCCAAGGAGCGCTGTGAATATGAGCTGAGAGTAGTCGTATACTGAAATTTCTCTTGCTGGTGCATGGAAATATGCCGCAGTTATTGTAAACTGGCCGCCTGCTGCGGAAAGTCCGGCAAGGAGAAGGAAGATGAGTTGTTTTAATGTCATTGGGTGGAAGTCAAAAATGAGGAATGGGAGAAGGCAAAGGCATGAAAAGGCGGAGAAGAAGAACACAACGAATGGTCCTTTCTCGCCGTTTTCGCCGAGCTTTCTAACGCAGGCATATGCAAATCCTGCGCATATTCCACCAATGAGACCAGCAAGGGATGCTGGGTTCTGGAATATGTCTACGCTTGGTTTTACAACAAGCATACTTCCAAGGAATGCGGTTGTTATTATACTCATTTGAATAGGATGAACCTTTTCCTTAACAATGAAGTAACTGAATACTATTGCAAAGAAAGGGGACATCTTGTTTAGGATGGATGCATCGCTTAAAACAAGGTGGTCAACTGCGTAGAAGTTTCCTATTATTCCTAAAACTCCAATAAAAGAACGGAGGAAGAGATATTTTATATTCTCTTTTTTGCCTGAGAATTTTATTTTGTCTTTTATGAGTATGAATAGTGCAAAAAACATTGCAACGAAGTTTCTAAAGAATGCTTTTTGCATTGAAGGAAGGTCACCTGAAAGGCGGACAAACATAAGCATAAGGGCAAAAAAGAATGCAGAGCATACTATATAAAATATGCCTTTTTTCTTGCCACTATTCAGTAAAGCCATGTAATTCCCCCTTCAAATAAATTTGATTTATTATATTCCCAAGAGTATTATTCGTCAAATGAATATGTATTAAAATAAGTGTTTATTTAGCAAGGTAAATGTGATAGAATATAAAAGACATTTTTTCATATGAGGGGATATATTATGAAGAAAGCATTAAAAATAGTTAAAGGTTTAGTTATTACACTTCTTATTTTTGTACTTGCATTCATTGCATTTGTTCTTTGGGCGTGGTTTGGCGTGCTTCGCGGATATTACAATGTTCCAAATGATCACAAGTATGTAACAGAATATGATCATGCAAGTATGCAGCTCGTTTCAGATGATGTATATAATTTCTGTAAGGATGAAAAGAATCTTCAGCTTGGTGTAAACAAGTATGGACAAATTGTTTTCCAGCATCCATATAAATCTATGGGTAAAATGAAGAGCCTTACAAAGAACGGTTGGAAGTTCCTAGATAAGGAATGTGAATACAAGCATATTTCACGTACTTATTATCTTGCATATATAGACGCTGCAGATGTTGTTAGAAATAACGGCGGAACAGAGGAGCAGGCAAAGGATGTTGAAATGCTAGGAGAGCTTCTTAAAATCTACAAAAACAGTTGGAACAAGTGGAGATAACTAATTGATGGCATTTGCAGAAATGTGGATGCCATTTTTTCTACATATTGACTTTAATACTTTAAAGTGTTATAGTTTTAAAGCGTAAAAATATTTGGAGGAGAAAACAATGTTAATTAAAGTTATTTTGTTATTAGCATTTATGGGCGTTTTCATTGGCGTAGGTATCTACTGCAGAAAACACTCAACAGATGTTAATGGGTTCGTACTTGGCGGACGTTCTGTAGGTCCTTGGCTTACAGCATTTGCTTATGGTACATCTTACTTCTCAGCAGTTATCTTCGTAGGATATGCTGGACAGTTCGGCTGGAAGTTCGGACTTGCATCTACCTGGATAGGTCTTGGTAATGCATTTATTGGTTCACTTCTTGCTTGGGTAATTCTTGGTCGTCGTACTAGAATTATGACTCAGCACCTTGACAGTGCTACAATGCCTCAGTTCTTTGAGAGACGTTTTGATTCAATGGCATTAAAGCTTGCAGCATCAGCAATTATTTTCGTATTCCTTATTCCTTATACTGCATCGCTCTATAACGGTCTTTCAAGACTTTTCGGTATGGCATTTAACGTTGACTACACTTATTGTATTGTAGCAATGGCTATTCTTACAGCTGTTTACGTTATTGCAGGCGGTTATATGGCAACAGCAATCAACGACTTTATTCAGGGTATTGTAATGCTCATTGGTATTGTTGCAATTATTGTTGCAGTTCTTAGAGTTAACGGTGGTCTTATTGGTTCTGTAGATGCACTTGCTCGTGTAACAGACGACACAGTTTCTACTCAGCCAGGTGTATTTGCATCATTCTTTGGTCCAAATCCAATTGACCTTCTTTCAGTTGTTATTCTTACTTCTCTTGGTACATGGGGTCTTCCTCAGATGGTTCAGAAATTCTATGCAATCAAGAGTGAAAACGACATTCACAAGGGAACAATCATTTCAACATTCTTTGCAATTGTTGTAGCTGGTGGTTGCTACTTCCTTGGTGGTTTCGGTAGACTCTTCCCAGTAGATGTTAAGGCAGACGGTTTCGACGCAATCATTCCTAACATGCTTTCAAATCTTCCTGACATCCTTATTGGTATTACACTTATCCTTGTTCTTTCAGCATCAATGTCAACACTTTCATCTCTTGTTCTTACATCAAGTTCAACAATGACTCTTGACTTCATTGATCCTGTATTCTTCTCAAAGAAGAAAGAGGGTGCTGAAAAGCGTAACCTTGTTCTTATTCGTGCATTCGTAGCAGTATTCATTCTCATTTCTGCAGTTGTTGCTGTTATCCAGTACAACTTTAAGGTTACATTCATAGCTCAGCTTATGGGACTTTCTTGGGGTGCTCTTGCAGGTTCGTTCCTTGCTCCATTCCTTTACAGTCTCTACTGGAAGAAGACAACAAAGGCTGCATGTGTTGTAAGCTTCATTTGGGGTTCAGGTCTCATGCTCCTCAACATGATTATTAAGTCTTCTTTCCCAGAGTTCATGCAGAGCCCAATTGTTTGTGGTGCAATTGCAATGATTGGCGGACTTATCATTGTTCCAATCGTTTCTCTTATTACTAAGAAGCCTTCAGAAGAAAAGATCAACGAAGTATTCGAGTGCTATGACAAGAAGGTTCTTGTACCAGTTACAGAGGCTTTAACAGACGCTGAGTAATTATATATAATATAAATATATAAAAAGTTTCCTAGACACTCTTGACAAAGGGTGTCTAGGGTGCTAAAATTCTTGCAAGTTAATAATAAAGGCAATGACGAAGACGGTTTCTTTAAAGTTGTTTCAGAGAGTTGGCGGTTGGTGTAAGCCAATACAAATTTTTAGAATAACCTATCACTTCAACAGCTGAGGATGCAAAAAGTAAAATGAGTAGTGTCCTACGTGTTAGCTACGTTAGTGCTGTAGGAGTTGTCGGACTCCGGAGGGGTAGAAGTTTTCTTCTACAATTTGAGTGGTACCGCGGAATGAAAGTTTCGTCTCAAAGTTTAATGGCTTTGAGACGTTTTTTTTATGTTTCTAGCCAAATACTTTAAAAAGGGTGAAAACTATGGAACACAACAAGACAAATCAGCAGATGGAAGAGGTCGTTTTACGTATTCGTGAAATGAGGGACATCTGCGGCTTCTCAACTGAAGACATGGCTGAAAAGACAGGCCTTACAGTAGAGCAGTACGAAAACTATGAAAGTGGTGAAGTGGATCTTCCATTCACATTCGTACACAAGTGTGCACTTGCATTCAACATTGGTCTTGCTGACCTTATTGAAGGACAGAGTGCTAGACTTTCAAGCTATACAGTTACAAGACGTAACGGTGGTATTGTAACAGCTAAAGAAGACGGCATTACAATTCAAAATATGGCTCCTCTTTTTAAGGATAAGCTTGCAGACCCATATTTCTGCGTTTATGAATATGATGAATCGCTCCAGAACAAGCCAATGAAGCTTGTAACACATGCTGGTCACGAATTCAACTTCGTAATTAAGGGTTCTCTTAAGGTTCAGGTTGGTGAGCACATTGAGACTCTTAACTCAGGCGATTCAATCTACTTTAACTCTTCAACACCTCACGGTGAACTTGCAGTAGGTGGCGCACCTTGTAAGTTCCTTTCAGTAGTTATTAACAGTGACAAGACTGAAGAGGAGCAGAAGCATGATAGCATTATCCGTGCAAGAGCTTCTAAGAAGATTGTTGCTGACAGATTCATTGAGTCTGTTGAAGGACCAAATGGTGAACTTGAAAGCATTAAGTTTAACGAGGCTGACAAGTTTAACTTTGCATTTGACGTTGTTGACGGTATTGCAGATGCAAACCCAGACAAACTTGCAATGATTCACCTTGATAGAGACAAGAATGAAACAAGATTTACATTTAGAGATATGAAGCATATGTCTTCACAGGCTGCAAACTACTTCACATCTCTTGGCATTAAGAAGGGCGACAGAGTAATGCTCGTTCTTAAGCGTCGTTACGAGTTCTGGATTTCAATCCTTGCACTTCATAAGATTGGTGCAATTGTAATTCCTGCAACACATCAGCTTAAGGACCATGACTTTGAATATAGATTCAACGCTGCTGGTGTTAAGGCTATTGTTTGTACTGCAGACGACAACACTCCAGCTAACGTAGATGCTGGTTCAGTTAATGCTCCAACACTTGAGCACAAGATTGTTGTTGGCGGTGAGCCAAGAGAGGGCTGGCACAGCTTCACAGATGAGTATGTTCTCTTCTCAAGAAGATTTAGCCGTACAGCTGAATCTCCATGTGGCGACGACCCAATGCTCATGTTCTTTACATCTGGTACAACTGGATATCCAAAGATGGCTCTTCACAGCTACAAGTATGCTCTTGGACATTTCCATACAGCTAAATACTGGCACTGTGTTCGTTCAAACGGTGTTCACTTCACAATTTCAGATACAGGCTGGGGTAAAGCTCTTTGGGGTAAACTCTATGGCCAGTGGCTTTATGAGGGTGCTGTATTTGTATATGACTTTGAAAGATTCAACGCAGCAGACCTTCTTCCACTCTTCGCACAGTACAAGATAACTACATTCTGTGCTCCTCCAACAATGTACAGAATGTTCATTAAAGAAGACCTCTCTAAGTACGATTTCAGTTCTGTTGAACATGCAACAGTTGCTGGTGAGGCATTAAACCCTGAAGTATTCTATCAGTTCAAGCAGGCTACAGGCCTTGAGCTTATGGAAGGCTTTGGTCAGACAGAAACAACACTTACAGTTGGTAACCTTGTTGGTATGACTCCAAAGCCAGGTTCAATGGGTAAACCAGTTCCAGCTTATGACGTTTGCCTTCTTGATTCAGACGGCAACGAGGTTGGCGTTGGTGAAAACGGTGAAATCTGTATTTCTACAAAGAATGGCATCCCATGCGGTCTCTTCCTTGGTTACTACAACGACGAAGAGAAGACAAAAGAAGTATGGTATGATGGTTACTACCATACAGGCGACATTGCTTGGAAGGACGAAGACGGCTTCTACTGGTATGTCAGCCGTGTTGATGACGTTATTAAGTCATCAGGCTACAGAATTGGACCATTCGAAATTGAAAACGTTATCATGGAACTTCCTTACGTTCTTGAGTGCGGCGTAACTGCAGCACCAGACGAAGTACGTGGTCAGGTTGTTAAGGCTTGTATTGTACTTGTAAATGGCACTGAGGGCACAGATGAACTCAAGAAGGAAATCCAAAACTATGTTAAGGAGAAGACTGCTCCTTACAAGTACCCACGTATTGTTGAATTCCGCAAGGAACTTCCAAAGACAATCAGTGGTAAGATTATCCGTAAGGAACTTTAAGAAAAAGGAGGATTTACAATGGACTATCAGCCAAAGCGTGTTACTCTTTTTGCTGGACACTATGGAAGCGGAAAGACAAACATTGCGCTGAACTTTGCTCTCTGGCTTAAGAATTTAGGCAAGGATGTAACAGTTGCTGATTTAGACATTGTAAATCCATATTTTCGTTCTGCGGACAGTAGGGACGAACTTAATAAATTGGGAATAAGACTTATTTCTTCAGAGTATGCTGGATCTAATGTCGACTTTCCAGCACTTCCAGGTGAAATGTACGCCGTAACAGAGGATAAATCAAATTACGCTGTTATGGACATAGGCGGAGATGACCGCGGTGCATATGCACTTGGAAGATATACCGAAGCACTGCTTTCGGAAAACAACTATGAAATGATTTTTGTAATCAATAAGTTTAGACCTCTTACAAAGAATGCATCGCTCACTTTAGAGGTGCTTTCTGAAATAGAGACTGCATGTGGAATGAAGTTCACGGGCATTGTGAACAATTCAAATCTTGGCAGCCTTACAAGTGTAGAGGACATAGTTGATAGCTTCTCATATGCTAACGAGGTTTCAGAACTTTCTGGACTTCCAGTTTTGTTTACTAGTGTAAGAGAAGATCTTTTTGAAGAAGTAGCAGAAAAGGTTGGTAAAGAGAAACTTTTGCCTTTAAAGCTACAGAGTAAGATTGTAGACTAACAAGGAGGTTTTAAAATGGCTAAGGTTACTTTTAAAACAGACTTATGTAAGGGTTGTGGACTTTGTGTCGATGCATGCCCAAAACATATAGTTTCACTTGATGAAAATAAATTTAATGCTAAGGGACATAGACCTGCATACTGCACAGATAATGATGCGTGTGTGGGTTGCGCTTCTTGTGCAATTATGTGTCCTGACTGCGTAATTACAGTAGAGAGGTGAGTGGAATGGGCGAAAAGGTATTAATGAAAGGCAATGAAGCAATTGCTGAAGCTGCAATAAAAGCAGGATGCCGTCACTATTTCGGTTATCCTATTACACCTCAAACTGAGGTTGCAGCTTACATGTCAAAGCGTATGCCTAAAATTGGAGGAACCTTCCTTCAGGCAGAAAGTGAAGTTGCAGCAATTAACATGGTAATTGGTGTATCTTCAACTGGTAAGAGAGTTATGACTTCTAGTTCTTCACCAGGAGTTTCTCTTAAGAGTGAGGGTATTTCATATCTTGCAGGTTGTGACCTTCCAGCACTCGTTGTAAACGTACAACGTGGTGGTCCTGGTCTTGGTGGTATTCAGCCATCTCAGTCTGACTATTTCCAGGCAACAAAGGGTGGAAGCCACGGTGACTATCACAACATTGTTTTAGCACCTGCTTCAGTTCAGGAAATGGCATCTCTTACACAAAAGGGATTCGAGCTTGCAGACAAATACAGAATGGTTTCAATGATTCTTGCAGATGGTACTTTAGGTCAAATGATGGAACCTGTTGAAATTGAAGAAGTATCTGCAAACCAGGTTGAAAAGCCATGGGCTCTTACAGGTACAGGTATGAAGCGTGAGCACAACATTGTTAACTCACTCTACTTAAAGCCTGATCTTCTTGAAATTAAGAACTTTGAGCGTTTTGAAAAGTACAAAGTAGTTGAAGAAAACGAAGTAATGTACGAAGAATACATGGTAGAGGATGCTGACATTTGCGTTGTTGCATTCGGTATTTCTGCTCGTGTAGCAAAGAACGCTGTTAATATGGCTCGTGCACAGGGTATTAAGGCTGGACTTATCAGACCTATTACTCTTTGGCCTTTCCCTAAAAAGCCTCTTTTCAATGCAGCACAGCATTGTAAGGCATTCATTTCAGTTGAAATGAACATGGGACAAATGATCCAGGATGTTGAACTTGCAATTCGTTGCACTCGTCCTGTATATCTTTGCAATAGAACGGGCGGTATGATTCCAAGTCCTGACCAGGTTCTAGAGAAGATTGTTGAAGTAAATGATGGAGGTGCAAAATAATGGCTGTTGTATTTGAAAAACCAAAGGCATTAACAGATGCACCTTTACACTACTGCCCAGGTTGTACACATGGTATTGTACATAGACTTGTTGCAGAGGTAATAGATGAACTTGGCATTCAGGGTGAAACAATTGCTGTTGCATCTGTTGGATGCTCAGTAATGTCATATGACTACTTTGATGTTGACTGTGTTCAGGCAGCTCATGGTCGTGCACCAGCAGTAGCTACTGGTGTTAAGCGTTCAGACCCATCTAAGATTGTCTTCACTTACCAAGGAGACGGTGACCTTGCTGCAATTGGTACGGCTGAAACTGTACATTCTGCAGCACGCCGTGAGAACATTACCGTTATTTTCATAAATAACGCAATCTACGGCATGACTGGCGGACAGATGGCGCCTACAACACTTCCAGGCCAGGTTACACAGACTTCACCATACGGACGTGACGTTAACACTGTTGGTTATCCTATGAAGGTCTGTGAACTTCTTTCAGGCGTCGACGGCGCCGCTTACCTTGAAAGAGTTTCTGTACATGACGTAGCTCATGTAAGAAAGGCTAAGGCTGCAATTAAGAAGGCATTCCAGAACCAAATAGACGGTAAGGGATTCTCTCTCATTGAAGTTCTTTCAACTTGCCCTACAAACTGGGGTGTTTCTCCAAAGAAGGCACTTGAGTGGATAGAGTCAGATATGATTCCTTACTATCCTCTTGGTGTATACAAGGACATTTATGCAGAGGAGGAGAATAAATAATGAGTACACTTAACATTCTCTATGCTGGCTTTGGTGGCCAGGGTATTCTCTTCTCAGGTAAATTCGTTGCATACGACGGACTTATTGCTGGAAAGCAGGTAAGCTGGCTTCCTTCATACGGCCCAGAAATGAGAGGCGGTACAGCAAACTGTAGCGTTATTATTTCAGACGATCCAATTGGTTCTCCAATTGTTGAAAAGCCAGATGTACTTGTTGCAATGAACGGCCCTTCTCTTGATAAATATGAGAACGAAGTTGTATCAGGTGGTAAAATTTTCGTCGATTCAGCCCTTATTGAAAGAAAGGTTGAAAGAACAGATGTAGACGTTTACTACATTCCTTCAACAAAAATTGCAAATGAAAAAGGTATTCCAACACTTGCAAATATGATAATTACTGGTAAAATGATTAAGGAAGTTCCTGAATTGTCAATTGACAATATGGATACAGTACTTTCTAAAATTGTTTCTGCTCGTCATCAAGATTTACTTGAAGTAAACAAGGACGCAGTAAGAACAGGATATGATTACGAATAAGAATAGAGGGTTTTAAAATGGATATCAGAATTGAAAAAACTGCTACTCCAAAACAGAAGCCTACTGATGAAAGCAAGCTTGGTTTTGGTCAAATTTTCTCAGATCACATGCTCATAGTTGACTATGAAAATGGCAAAGGCTGGTTCAATGCAAGAATCGTACCATTCCAGAACCTTTCATTTAGCCCAGCAACAGCTGTGTTCCACTATGGTTGTGAAATCTTTGAAGGCCTTAAGGCTTATAGAACAGCTGAAGGAAACGTTCAGCTCTTCAGACCAATTGAAAATGTACGCAGAATGAATAACTCTGCTGAAAGAATGTGTCTTCCACAGATGGATGAAGAAGACATGCTCCAGCTTATTGAGAAGTACGTTGAAGTAGAGAAGGATTGGGTTCCAAACACATTTGGTACATCTCTTTACCTTCGTCCATTCATTCTTGGTATAGATGAGACTCTTGGTGTACATACAATCCAGAAGGCTCAGTTCCTTATTATTGCTTCTCCTTCAGGAAGCTACTATCCAGAAGGAATTAACCCAGTTAAGATTATGATTGAAACTGAAGACGTTCGTGCAGTACGTGGTGGTACAGGTTACGCTAAGTGCGGTGGTAACTATGCTGCTTCTACTCGTGCAGGTCATAAGGCTGAACTTCAGGGTTACTCACAGGTTCTCTGGCTTGACGGTGTTGAGCAGAAGTACATTGAAGAAGTTGGCGCAATGAACGTAATGTTCAAGATTGACGGCACAGTTGTAACTCCAGGTCTCTACGGTTCAGTACTTCCTGGTATTACAAGAAAGTCTTGTATTGAACTCCTTAAGGACAAGGGTATTGCTGTTGAAGAAAGAAAGATTTCTGCAGATGAACTCTTCCAGGCTCTCCGTGAGGGAAGACTTGAAGAAGCTTGGGGTACAGGTACAGCTGCAGTAGTTTCTCCAATTGGTGAACTCTCATACAAGGGTGAAAAGTACACAATCAACAACTTTGAAATTGGTGAAACAACTCAGTGGCTCTATGATACTCTTACTGGTATGCAGTGGGGTAAGACAGAGGACAACAAGGGTTGGATTGTTCCAATTAAATAAGAATAATAAAACAAAAGGTCAGTTTCATTTGAAACTGACCTTTTTTGTTCGTATGTAAAAACTTTCTCAATGTTGAAGTGCATGATTTTAAGTGTTATATTTTGTATTGGTTTAAGTATTTGAACCAAAGAAAGGAGAGACGTTGTGGATTACAAGGAATACTATGACAAAATTTTTGAGGATTTCAAAGAGTGTTCAGAATTTTTAGCTGCAATAGGCAATGAAACAAGACAACTTATAATTCTGGAAGTAATTAAGGCTGGTCCATCTGGAATAAGACCAGGAGAAATTGCTGAAAATGTTTCTCTATCTCGTCCTGCAGTTTCGCATCATTTGAAGATTTTGAAGGATGCGAACGTTTTACACCTTCGTGAGGAGGGCACAATGAACTATTACTACATATGTATTCGTGACATTATGCCAACACTTGCAAAGGCAAACGAGGACTTACAGGCACTTATAAAGGCAATGTATAACGAGGAGGTTTAATTATGTACGACAAGTTATTTTCACCTTATAAAATAGGTGAGGTAGAAATCAAAAACAGAGTTGTTATGACAGCTATGGGCGTAGGCGTTGGTGAACACGACGCTACTGCTGGTAAGAGAATGTCTGACTACTATGAAGAGCGTGCAAAGAACGAAGTAGGTCTCATCATTACTGAGGTTACTCGTGTAAACGGTACTAATGGTGTAGCATTACCAAATCAGATGTCTATGTCTGACGATTCAAAAATCGCTCCATTCAAAAAGGTGGTAGACAAGGTACACTCTCATGGAACAAAGATTTTTGTTCAGCTTCATCATGCTGGTAGACAGAACTTAGCTGCTATTGGAACAATGTGGCCAATTCTTGAGAAAACAGGTAAGATCTTCCCTCCAATGTGGACAATGATGTACGGCGTTGGTAGCAAGGTTAAGCTTGACATGGATATGCTTGACACACCACTTATGGTTTGGGCTCAGAAGACATTTATGCGTCCAGACGTATCTGCATCTGCAGTTCCTTGCGGAAAGGGTGTTTCTTTCGTTAAGAACCAGCCAACAAGAGCTTTGAAAATAAAAGAAATTAAAAAGCTTGAGCAGCAGTTTGTTGATGCAGCTGTACGTGTAAAGAAAACTGGCGCAGACGGTGTTGAACTTCACGCTTCTCACGGTTATCTTATTCAGCAGTTCTTGTCACCATATACAAACAGAAGAGACGATGAATACGGCGGAAGTCTTGAAAACCGTATGCGTTTCCTCCTTAACATAATTGAAGGCATTAGAAAAGAATGTGGACCTGAATTCCCAATCATGGTAAGACTCACAGTAGATGAGTTCTACGATGCAATTGGTATGAAGGACACAGGTATTAAGCTTCAGGAAGGCGTTGAAATGGCAAAGCGTCTTGAGAAAGCTGGTATTGATGCAATTAACGTTTCTTGTGCTACATATGAGACTTTGAATCACCTTATTGAACCAATGAGCTTTGAAGCTGGTTGGCGTTCATACCTTGCAAAGGCTGTTAAGGAAGCAGTTTCTATTCCTGTTGTTGCTGTTGGTGTTATTAGAACACCGGAGCAGGCTGAAGAGCTTCTTGAAAGCGGCAACCAAGATTTCATTGGTCTTGGTAGACCTCTTCTTGCTGACCCAATGTGGGCTCGTAAAGCAAAAGAGGGCAGAGCAAATGAAATTCAGCGTTGTATTGGTTGCGTATCTTGCTTCGAATCATTGGAGGTTAACGCAACATCAGGCGAACCTTGTGAGTGCGCTTTGAACCCACGCAACTGCCGTGAGGTTCAGTACAACGACAAGAAGATTAAGCCAGCAAAGAAGGGCAAGACAGTTGTCGTTGTAGGTGCAGGCCCTGCAGGCCTTACTGCAGCTCGCGAATGTGCAAAGCGCGGCTTTAAGACAGTTCTTCTTGAGAAGAATCAGGTTCCTGGCGGTCAGCTCATCTTAGCTGCTGCACCACCACACAAAGAGAAGATGCACTGGGCAATTGCTGACCTTGAAACAAATGCAAAGGTTGCAGGCGTAGAAATTAAATACGGCTGTGAAGCAACACCAGAAGTTATTAAGAGCTACAAGCCATATGCTATCATCCTTGCAACAGGTGGTACTTCTATTAGACCTCGTATTCCTGGCGCTGACGGAGACAACGTATGCACAACAACTGAAATCCTTAACGGTACAGTTAAAGTTGAAGGCAAGAGAGTTGTAGTTGTAGGTTCAGGTATGACAGGTCTTGAGACTTCTGATCTTCTTGTAGAAAATGGAAACAAGATTACTGTTGTTGAAATGGCTAAGAAGATTGCTCCAGGCCTCTGGTGCCAGCACTACTTCGACGTTGTTCCAAGACTTGAGGAAAACGGCACAGTATTTATGCCAGGCAAGAAGCTTGCAGAAATTAAAAAGGACTGTGTTATCCTTGAGGATGCAAAGGGCAAGACAGAAACAGTTCCATGTGACTGCGTAGTATTGTCACTTGGCGTTCGTTCTGTAAACAATCTCTACG
>DCGS01000005.1:31836-32680 GCA_002314645.1 Ruminococcaceae bacterium UBA1772 | reverse complement strand
TTCCCAATTGCTGGTGCAGATGAATGGTCTGCAATGGCAGCTGCTGAAGGTGAAGTACAGGAGAAGGGCTACCAGGCTTCTTTCCCATCACTTATTAACGTAAGTGGCAACTCAACATACATCATGGTTCTTAAAGATGCAAGCGGTCTTGTAAAACTCTATGCAGCAGTTAACGTTGAACAGTACAACCTTGTTACAACCGCTACAACACAGGCACAGTGCCTTGCAAAATATAAGGAAATGCTTGGCGTAGAGGACAAAAAAGACGATGTAGTAGAGGAAGTTACAAATATTGAGGCAATTATTGCCGATATAAAATATATTGACGTTGATGGAAATACGTATATTTATCTTATTTCTGAAGACGGAAAAATATACAAGGCAAAGGCTTCTGCACACGAAGAAATGCTTCTTCTTAAAGCAGGAGATAAGGTTAAACTCGAAATTACTGGCAACCTGATTTCAAAATGCGAGTAATTATGTTACATGTAGTTGGGGGAACTATATGCAATTAGAAGGCAAAAGAATTATGCTAAGGCCATGGAAGAAAACAGATGCCGAAGCACTTTATAATCTTTGTAAAAGTGAATTATTTGAAAAAAGCATTGGATGGGAAAGACACAAGTCTGTTGAGGATAGTCTTCATAGAATTAACACAGCCTTTTCGGTGGACGGCTGTTATGCAATTGTCCTTAAAACCAACCTTAAGGTAATTGGACTAATTAACGTAAGAATTGGTGCACTTGGTATTTACAACATTGCAGACAACGAAGCAGATCTTGACTACTGGGTAGATCCTAAATACTGGTATGAAAGCTATGCTGTAGATGCAATTAACTTAATC